>CACXMK010000020.1 GCA_902768735.1 uncultured Lachnospiraceae bacterium
AGCGACCACCACGAGGTGTTCATGACGAGGGACGAAGTCATCGCGTCGCTGGACGAAGTCATCTACACGCTGGGAACCTACGACATCACGACGATCCGCGCTTCGATGGGCATGTATCTTGTCTGCAAGTGGATCCACGAGAACACCGACATCCGCGTGCTCCTGACCGGCGAGATCTCGGATGAGATCTTCGGCTACAAATACACGGACTTCGCGCCTTCCGCGGAGGCGTTCCAGAAGGAAGCGGAGAAGAGGATCCGGGAGATCCACATGTACGACGTTCTGCGCGCGGACCGCTCGATCAGCGTGCACTCGCTGGAGGCGAGAGTCCCTTTCGGGGATCTTGATTTTGTAAAGTACTGTATGGCGATCGACCCGGAGAAGAAACTCAACAGGTACGGGATCGGCAAATATCTGCTGCGCCACGCGTTTGAGGAGGACGGGTTCATCCCGTGGGAGATCCTGATGCGCGAGAAAGCGGCGTTCTCCGACGCGGTGGGACACTCCATGCGTCTGGACCTCATCGAATATGCGGAGGGGCTGTATACGGATGAGGAGTTCGAGGAGAAGCGAATGAGGTACACGCACGCGAGGCCGTTTACGAAGGAGTCGCTGCTGTACAGGGAGATCTTCGAGAAATACTACCCCGGGCAGGCGGAGATGGTGATCGATTTCTGGATGCCCAACAAGGAGTGGGAGGGGTGCGACGTGAACGACCCGTCGGCCAGCGTGCTGTCGAACTACGGCGCAAGCGGAGAGTGACCAGCGATTCAGCATTCCGCGTCCCAAATACTTCGCATTTATAAAAATCACAGAGAGGAGGAGCGTATGGCAGCCTTTGATAAAGTTAAGAGCGGCATCCCACAGATGGATGCGATCCTGGACTACATACGGATGGGGGACAACGTCGTCTGGCAGGTCACCGACATCGAGGAATTCAAGGTCTTCGCGCTGCCGTACGTGCGGCAGGCGATTGGGGATAACAGGGACATCATCTACTTCCGCTTCGCCCAGCATCCTCCGATCCTCACAGAGCCCGAGATCCTCGAGAAGGTCGAAGTCGTGAAGCTCGACCCGGACGTGGGATTTGAGACCTTCACGGTGGGGATCCACAAAGTGATCGAGAGGCACGGTTATGACGCGTTTTACGTGTTCGACTGCCTCTCCGAACTGCAGTCGGTCTGGTACACCGACCTTATGATGGGCAACTTTTTCCGCGTGACCTGCCCGTACCTGTTCGAGCTCGACACGGTGGCGTATTTCCCGATCCTTCGCGGACGGCACTCCTACGACGCCATTGCGAGGATCCGCGAGACGACGCAGCTGCTCCTCGACGTCTGCTCGAACGAGAAGTGGATCTTCATGCACCCCGTCAAGGTGTGGCAGCGCGCCTCCGACACGATGTTCCTGCCCCACGGGATGAGGAAGAGCACCGGCGAATTCCGGCTTCTCGACGACGGCGTCAGCATCAGCAGATATTACCAGACGCTGCAGATGATCCGGGAGCGGAGCCAGGACCAAAACATTGACAGCTACGACCGGTTCTTTGCCATGGCCAAGGCAGCAAAGGACTCCGGACAGTTTACCCCCGAGATGGAGGACCAGATCATCGACAGCACGATGACGAAGGACGAGCGGCTGCAGAAACTGGTCAAGAAGTACTACAAGCCGTCGGATTACTTCGTGCTGCGCGACCGCATGATTGGGAGCGGCGCCATCGGCGGCAAGGCCTGCGGCATGCTGCTGGCCAGGAAGATCGTCGAGACGGAAATCGAGGACTACCGCCAGTATGCGGAGCCCCACGATTCGTTCTACATCGGTTCCGATGTGTTCTACACGTATATCGTCGCAAACGGCGACTGGCGGCTGCGGCTTCGGCAGAGATCCGAGGAGGGCTATTTTTTGGCAGCCGAAGATCTGAGGGACCGCCTGCTGTCAGGAAAATTCCCTGTGAAGATCAGGGAACAGTTCCGGAACGTGCTGGAGTATTTTGGCCAAAACCCTTTCATCGTGAGGTCATCGAGCTTTCTGGAGGATGGCTTCGGCAACGCCTTTGCGGGCAAGTACGAGTCGGTATTCTGCGTGAACAGGGGAAGTGAGAATGAGCGCCTCGAGGCGTTCGAGAACGCGGTCCGGCGCGTGTACGCGAGCACGATGGACCGCTCCGCGCTGGAATACCGGCTCCGCCGCGGGCTGGCCGGGAAGGACGAGCAGATGGCGGTGCTCGTACAGAGAGTCTCGGGAAGCTACTATGACCGGTACTACATGCCGTGCGTGGCGGGCGTGGGCTACAGCCACAGCGCGTACCAGTGGTATCCGAACATGGATCCGGCGGCGGGAATGCTGCGGATGGTCATGGGCCTTGGGACGAAGGCGGTGGACAGGACGCAGGAGGACTACCCGCGGCTCGCGAACCTAGACAGGCCCGGAGTGACTGCCTATACCAGCACTGCGCAGAAGCACAGGTTCTCACAGAGGTACGTAGACGTCCTGGACTGCAAGGAGAACTGCCACTGCGAAGTGCGCGTGGATAAGCTCATGGGAGTGCTGCCTCTGTGGTACAAGAAGATGGTCATGGAGCACGACCGTGAGGCGGAGAGGGCGCTGCGTGAGACGGGGCGCGCCAGGGACGTCTGGTTCGTCAGCTGCCAGAAGCTCCTGGAAACGCAGGAGTTTACGAGCCTTATGCAGAGGATCTTAAAGACGCTGGAGCGCGTCTACGGCACGCCGGTGGATATCGAGTACGCCGTCAACATGGACAGCGACGGGGAGTTCGTGGTCAACCTGCTGCAGTGCCGGCCGCTGTACCTGGGCGGCGAGGGCGAGAAGGTGGAGATGGAGGGACTCACGCTTGACCATTGCTTATTTGAAGTCCGGGGCGCCTCCATGGGTTCGTCCAAAAAGAGAAAAGTCGACGTGGTCGTTCAGATCGACCCGGCGATGTACAGCGCCTACCCCTACGCCAAAAAATACGACGTGGCGCAGGCTGTGGGCAGGATCAACAAGTATTACTATGAATCCGGCAGGAACCTCCTTTTAATGACGCCGGGGAGGATCGGGACATCCTCCCCGGAGCTGGGCGTGCCCGCCTGCTTTGCGGACATCTCGGGATTTAGCGAGATCTGCGAAGTGTCGGACAGCCGCACCGGCTTTATGCCGGAGCTCAGCTACGGGAGCCATATGTTCCAGGATCTGGTAGAGACGGACATCAGCTACACCGCGATCCTGGGCGGTTCGAAGACGGTCCGGTATGAGCCGGAGCTGCTTTCGGACCTGGAGGATCTGTTCCCGAAGATCTGTCCGGACAAGCCGGAGCTTGCCGGCATGATCACTGTGCGGGAGCCGAAGGATATGTATTTCTGGATGGATTCCGTGGCGAACCACGCGATGTGCGGGTGGTGAGGCGGAGGAAGAGGCCTTTTGGCGCCAATCGATTGTATACAATAAAAATGAGACAAAGGGCCTGTCCCTTTGTCTCATTTTTTTACCAATCCCTTATCTCCAGCAGCGCGGGCACAAGCTCGCGCGCGCTGATCTCGAGAATAATGCGTCCTTTTTCGGCGGTGGCGCCGCTGGGATCGCCGCCGATCCCGATCGGCCTGCCATCAGAGGTTGTGAAATCCCCGCCCATCCACGTCAGGGCGTGCTCGCCGGAGAAGCGGATCGCCTTCTTTCCCGCGTAAGCGGTCTTGTAGCCTGTCTCGGACAGCTCCAATTTCACTGCGGACGGCCGGATGGCCATTGCCATAGAGGTCTCCATCTCCCCGCCGTGGAAATCAAAGGTGTTCCCCTCGGAGATCGTCGCCTGGACGTCCGGGTGGAAGAAGGCTCCCGAAGACAGCACGAAGGGCAAGATGTCAAAATCCGCCCGCGCCTGGCGCGCCACCGTATCGACGACAGGCCTGTTCCCGCCGTGACAGACGAGGAAGACGAGTTTCCGGAAACCGTGCTTTGCAAGGCTCGCCGTGATGTCGTACAGCATGTGATAGTACGTGTCAGGTTTGAAGCTGATCGAGCCGCAGAACCGCAGATGCTCGACCGAAAAGCCCACGGGGATCACCGGGAAGATCAACATAGGGTAGCCGGGGTCGGCTTTTTCGAGCTCCGCTTTAATGTATTCCGGCATCGCACCGGCGATCAGGGCGTCGGTGCCAAGAGGCGCCTGGCTGCCGTGCTGCTCGGTGGCACCGAGGGGGATCATGACGACCGTGTTCGCCCTGTCGAGATGCTCCATCTCCAGGCGGGTGAGGTCCGCATAGTATTGGATCATGAATTACGCCTCCGCCCTTCTGAGCATAGGCACAGCGGTCGCGACCCTGAAGAAGAGGATGGTGGCGAGGCTGTAGTTCAGCGTGATCTTGAGCACATTGAACGGAATCGTCGCGAGGATGATAAAGGTCGCGAGATTCTGTACCTGCGGCATTGCCGGTGTAAAGCGCGCGGTCAGCTCATCGATCGAGATGCCCATCGTGGCGGCGTACATCGGGAGCGTGATGCACGCGTTGCAGAAGCAGGCCCACGCGACGCGGAGCACTCCGCTGACAGCGAGGGCAGTCGCCATGCCTTTTTTGCTGCGTTCGGTCTTTTTGGAGATCAGCCAGATCGGCAGGATGAACATGAACGCGCCGATAAGATTGGAGAATTCGCCGACATAGTTGGAGTTTGTGCCGACGGTGATCAGCTTGATCAGTATTTTGACAATTTCGACGCACAGGCCGGAGACGGGGCCCATGGAGAACAGCGCGAGGACCGCGGGGACGTCAGAGAAGTCGATCTTATAGAAGACCGGCATCAGCGGGATTGAGAACTCCAGGGACATCAGGACGCCCGCGACGGCGGCGAGCATAGCGGTGGTGACCAGTTTCTTGACGGACCAATTTGTTTTCATGTGTTTTCCTCCTTTAATGGAACCTGCGCAGCGGAGTTCGATGTTTTGCCGCGCGTTTTTTGGGCCGCGACGACCCGGACTCCTCCGCTGCAAATGAAAGATACGTTTCGAACAAGTTCTCTGGAAAAAAACACCCCCGAAGCGAAATGCTCCGGGGGTACTTGAACACACTGTCTTAAGGCCGCGCAAAACAAGTGCAGCTGTGGTACGACACGTTTCATTCTTCTCTCATCCAGACTATACTGTCGGTTTTGGAATTTCACCAAATCGGCCCGAAGGTTCGCGGACTATACCGCCGGTAGGGAATTGCACCCTGCCCCGAAGAACTTATTCTGTTAGCCATACTATAGCATCGCGGCGCGCGTTACGCAAGTCAAAAAACAGGATGGCCGGGACTCCGGCAGGCCTCCGCATTGCCTTCCCCGGACATCGCCCTAACCCGAGCGCAAACTTGAGGGCGACGGGGCACGATGCTATAATCATATAAACGGAGAACCCAAAAATCTGGAAATGAGGCGCACCATGAGCGTAAAAAACATTGACCGGAAAAGCGGAACCGAGACATTCCGCGCCCGCCTGATCACGGGAGGGAAGGATTTTATCTATGCTTTTTCAAGCCGCGGGATCGCGACCTGCGCATCCAGCGTGGCCTTCTTTTTCTTTCTGTCCCTGATCCCCATGATCATCCTTCTCTCGATGCTCCTTCCGCATATCGGACTTGATCTTGGGCTGATCACGGATATGGTGACTGCCCTGACACCGGATTCGGTGGATGGCCTTCTGATCAGGATCATCCGCGAGGCTTTCGCCGTGAGCGCCGGGATCCTGCCTGCGACAGTGCTGCTTCTCATCTGGTCTTCCGCGGCCGGCATGATGGCACTGATCCGCGGCCTGAACAGGGTGTATCAGACAGAGGAAAAAAGAAACGGTCTCTTTCTGATGCTTCTCTCGATCCTGTATACGATCATTCTTTTGATCTTTTTTGTCAGCATCATGTATCTCACCATTATCAACCGTACGCTGCGCGGGTATCTCTACGGTTTTTTAACAGATAATAACCTGACGGCATACCACTTCGAGGGCGCCCGCTACGAGATCGCGTTTGTTTTGTCCATCGTGGTCTTTATGACGATGTATAAATTCATTCCTTCCGGAAAGCGGAGTTTTCTCCTGCAGTTTCCGGGAGCCGCCTTCACATCGATCGCTTTTCTGATCTTTTCTTTCCTGTTCGCGATCTATCTGAAAGGCGCCAATAAGTATACGCTCTTTTACGGGAGCCTTTCAGGTACGGCCATCTTTCTTTTCTGGCTGTACGGGTGCTTCTACATTTTCCTGATCGGCGCGTACCTCAACGAGTACTTTGAGGAGTCCGTCCGCAGGTTGGCCCGCAGGATCAGGCGGAAGATCCGGATCCACAGGAACAAGGGCAAAACAGAGTAGAACGGAGGCTGCTATGAAATACGGATATTTTGACGATGCAAACAGGGAATATGTGATCACGAGGCCGGACACGCCGGCTCCCTGGGCGAACTATTTGGGATCGCCCAAATACGGCGCCCTGATCTCGAACAACGCGGGCGGCTATAGCTTCGTGCGCTCCGGCGCGAACGGGCGGATCCTGCGCTACGTGTTCAACGACCGGGACAGGCCCGGGAGATATATCTACATCCGCGACAATGAGACGGCCGATTACTGGTCGGCGTCCTGGCAGCCGGTAGGGAAGCCGCTTGCTCCTGAATCTGTGGATCAGCCCGCAGCGCAGACGCGGCCGGAGGGCGGATACCGGAGCGAGTGCCGCCACGGCACGGGCTACACAAAGATCCTTGCGGACTACGCCGGGATCCATTCGGAGGCGCTCTATTACGTGCCGCTGGACAGGGAATACGAAGTCTGGTGTGTCAGGATCAGGAACTGCTCGGACAGTGTTCGGGACCTTAGCGTCACAGGTTACGCCGAGTTCACGAACAACAGCAACTACGAGCAGGACCAGGTGAACCTGCAGTACTCGCTGTTCATTTCCCGGACGATCTTTGAGGGGAATAAGATCCGGAACCTGATCCACGGGAACCTGGAGGGAATCGACCTCGAAAAGGAGAAGGGTGACTCGCTGGAGGAGCGGTTTTTTGGCATAGCGGGAGCGGAGGTGTCCTCGTACTGCGGCGACAGGGAGGCGTTCCTTGGCCGCTATCACGGATACGGCGATCCGGTCGGCGTCGTTCGCGGCGATCTCGGAAATGAACTGAACTACAACGGCAACAGCTGCGGCGCGCTGATGACCCGCATGAAGCTGTCGCCGGGAGAGAGCAGGACTTTCGCATTCGTGCTCGGCATGAAGGGCAACGCAGAGTCCGCGGAGCTCCTTTCGCAGTATGCGGATGTCAGCGGTTCTGTCAAAAAGGACATGGAAGAACTGATCGGATTCTGGCACGGGAACCTGTCGCATTTTAAGGTCACAACACCGAGTCCGGAATTCAACACGATGATCAACACCTGGAACGCGTACAACTGCTTCATGACCTTTATCTGGTCGAGGGCGGCGTCATTCATCTACTGCGGCCTGCGCAACGGATACGGCTACAGGGACACCGTGCAGGATATCCAGGGCATCCTTCACCTGGCGCCCGAAATGGCAGTGGAGAAGATCCGCTTTATGCTGTCCGCGCAGGTGGACAACGGCGGCGGCCTGCCGCTCGTGAAATTCACGCACAACGCGGGCCATGAAGACACGCCGGACGACGCCTCCTATGTCAAGGAGACCGGGCACCCGGCCTACAGGGCGGACGATGCGCTGTGGCTGTTCCCCACGGTCTACAAATATGTCGCGGAGTCCGGGGATCTGGGCTTTATCGACGAGGTGATCCCGTTCGCGAACCGTGACGAGGGAACCGTGTACGAGCACTTAAAGCGCGCGATCGGGTTCTCGCTGGACCACATGGGACCGCACGGGATGCCCGCGGGGCTGTACGCGGACTGGAACGACTGCCTGCGGCTCGGCAAAGACGGGGAGTCAACATTTGTGGCATTCCAGTTCTACTACGCGCTGCGGACCATGAAGAAGTTCGCTAAGTACAAGAATGACGCTCCGTATCTCGATTTTTTGGCCAAAACACAGGAAGCGTTCGGGAAACGGCTGAATGCGCTGTGCTGGAACGAGGACCGGTTCATCCGGGGATTTAGAGAGAACGGCGATGTGATCGGGCACAGGGATGCGCCGGAAGCCAACATGTGGCTGAACCCGCAGACGTGGTCGGTGATCAGCGGGCTCGCGTCTCCGGCACAGGCAGATAAGGCGCTGGAGAGTGTGTGGGAGCGGCTTAATACCTTGTATGGTGCGGTCATCATGGACCCGCCGTACCGCGCGCACGCGTTCGACGGGGCGCTGGCGGTGATCTACAACGCGGGCGTCAAGGAGAACGGCGGGATCTTCTCGCAGACGCAGGGATGGCTGATCCTCGCGGAGGCACTGCTCGGACACGGGGAGCGGGCGTTTACATACTTCATGGAGAACGCGCCGGCGGCGCAGAACGGGCGGGCACAGATCCGCCGTCTGGAGCCGTACTGCTACGGGCAGTTCACGGAAGGAAAGGCGAGCCCGCACTTCGGGCGATCCCATGTGCACTGGCTGACCGGCACCGCGTCGACTGTGATGGTTGGCTGCGTGGAGGGAATCCTCGGCATGCGCCCTGACTTCGGTGGGCTTTTGATCGCGCCTTCCGTGCCGCGTTCCTGGGGCCGTTTCGAGATCGAGAAGGACTTCCGCGGCTGCCGCCTGCACATCGTGGTGCATAACGAAGAGCATCGCGAGGCGGGGTGTTCACGGATGCTCGTGAATGGCGATGAGGTTTTGGGAAACTACATTCCGGCGGAGCTCCTGACGAAGGCGACGGAAATTGAGATGTGGATGTGAGACAAAGGGACAGACCCTTTGGCTCAAAAAGCGCTCCTTGGCGGGAGCGCTTTTTTGTGGTGTAGTATTGCTGGTCTCTACCCCAGAGGTCGAGACACACGCTGCTGATCTCTACCTCAGAGGTCGAGACACAAGAGATCGAGACACATGCGGTTCTATTCTGCGTCGATCGTCGAGATGCCCATCGTGACTTCTTCAAGTACGTCCAGAAGCATGCGCACTGTATCGAGCGATGTGAGCATCGCGACGTTATTCTGCGCCGCGAGGCGGCGCAGCGCAACGCCGTCGCCGTAGTGGACGCCGGACAGGATCGCGCGCGTGTTGATGACGTAGCTGACATAGCCCGCGCGGATGGAGTCGAGCATCTCCTCGCTGTGCTCACTGGGCTTGTGGAGCATCTTGGTCGGGATGCCGGCGCCTTGCAGGTACTCGGCGGTGAGCGTCGTCGCCTCGATGTTGAAGCCCATCTCGTAGAAGCGTCGCACAAGAGGAATGGTCTCTATTTTGTCCTCGTCGGCGACGCTGACAAGAACTGTCCCGTAGTTGCGCAGTTTGAGACCGGAGGCGATCATCGCCTTGTAGACGGCGCGGTGGAGCTTCTTGTCGTAGCCGATGGCCTCGCCGGTGGACTTCATTTCCGGGGAAAGATAGGCGTCCATGCCGCGGAGTTTTGAAAACGAGAAAGCCGGGACCTTGACGTAGTAGCGCGACTTCTCGGTGGGGTAGCGCACGATGATGCCCTGGCCCTTGAGGGAGATGCCGAGGCTCACGAGCGTCGCGATGTCCGCGAGGCTGTAGCCGGTCGCCTTGGAGAGGAACGGGACCGTGCGCGAGGAGCGCGGGTTGACTTCGATGATATAGACGTTCTCCCGCTCGTCGACGATGAACTGGATGTTGAAGAGCCCGCGGATCCCGATGCCGAGCCCGAGGCGCTCCGTATAGTCGAGGATCGTCTTTTTGACGCCCTCCGAGAGGCTATAGGGCGGGTAGACGCTGATCGAATCGCCCGAGTGTACACCGGTCCGCTCGACGAGCTCCATGATGCCCGGGACAAAGACCCGCTCGCCGTCGCATACCGCGTCGACTTCCACTTCTTTGCCGCAGATGTAGTGGTCCACGAGGACGGGGCGGCTCTCGTCGATGGGCTCAGCGGTCCTTAAGTAGCTGCGAAGGTCCGCCTCTTTGGCGACGATCTGCATCGCGCGGCCGCCCAGGACGAAACTGGGGCGAACGAGCACCGGATAGCCGATTTCGGCGGCGGCTTTAACGCCTTCCTCCATGGACGTAACGGCGCGGCCCTTCGGCTGCGGGATCCCGAGGTCCTCGAGGAGCTTCTCGAACAGGTCGCGGTTCTCTGCCTTGTCGATGGCGTCACAGTCCGTGCCGATGATCTTCACACCGCGCTCCCTCAGCGGATCTGCCAGGTTGATGGCTGTCTGCCCGCCGAGCGTCGCGATCACGCCTTCGGGCTTTTCCATCGCGATCACGTTCATCACGTCTTCCACGCACAGCGGTTCAAAATACAGCTTATCCGAGCACGTATAATCCGTGGACACAGTCTCCGGGTTGTTGTTGATGATGATCGCCTCAAATCCGAATTCTTTGATCGTCTGCACCGCGTGAACGGTGGAGTAGTCGAATTCGACGCCCTGCCCGATGCGGATCGGTCCCGCACCGAGCACGATGACCTTCCTCTTATCTGACAGGATCACTTCGTTTTCTTCCTCATACGTTGAGTAGAAATACGGGATATAGCTCTCAAACTCCGAAGCGCAGGTGTCGATCATCTTGTAGACCGGCGTGATGCCGTTCTTCTGGCGCATTTCGAAGATCTCTTCTTCTGTCTGATCCCACAGGATGCCGATTTCTTTGTCGGAGAAGCCCATTTTCTTTGCTTCTCTCAGCTCGTCGAGGTCGTTCGGCGCTGCCTTCAGAGCGCTTTCTTCCGTGACGATCCGTCTTACGGCGTGCAGGAAGAAAGGGTCGATGCCGCTCGCGCGGTAAATCTCGTCCTCAAGGTGAAAAATGACCCCAGAGGTCGTTTTTGCCTCCCCAATGTGAAAAATGACCCCAGAGGTCGTTTTTATATGAAAAATGACCCCAGAGGTCGTTTTTACCTCCCGCCGCAGCAGCTCTGCGATCGCGAGGATGCGGTCGTCTGTTCCCGTCTTGACATAATCGAGCAGCGCTTTCCGGCTCCAGCCGTCGAACTTCGGAGAATACAGATGGAACAGCCCTGTCTCCAGGGAGCGGACCGCCTTTAACAAGCTTTCTTCCAGCGTGCGGCCGATACTCATGACCTCGCCTGTCGCCTTCATCTGCGTGGAGAGCGAGTTGTCAGCATCGGCAAACTTATCGAAAGGGAATCGCGGCATCTTCGTGACCACATAGTCGAGAGCCGGCTCGAACGAAGCCGGCGTATTCGCCAAGGGGATCTCGTCGAGCGTCATGCCGACGCCGATCTTCGCGGAGACGCGCGCGATCGGGTAGCCGCTGGCTTTGGACGCGAGCGCCGAGGAGCGTGATACACGCGGGTTGACCTCGATGAGATAGTAGCGGAACGACTTCGGATCCAGTGCGAACTGCACGTTGCAGCCGCCCTCGATCTCCAGCGCGCGGATGACTTTCAGCGCGCTGTCGCGCAGCATGTGGTATTCCTTATTAGTGAGCGTCTGCGACGGGCACACGACGATGGAATCGCCGGTATGGATCCCGACCGGATCGAGGTTCTCCATGTTGCAGATCGTGATCGCCGTGTCGTTCCGGTCGCGCATGACCTCGTACTCGATCTCCTTGTACCCCTTCACGCTCTTCTCGATCAGGACCTGGCCGACCGGAGACAGGGAGAGCGCGTTTTTCATCAAAACAGCGAACTCCTCCTCGTTCTCCGCAAATCCGCCACCGGTGCCGCCAAGAGTATAGGCGGGGCGCAGAACGACCGGATAGCCGATGTCCTGCGCAGCCCGCAGTCCCTCTTCCATAGAGCAGGCGATCTCGGAGGGGAGGACCGGCTCGCCGAGGGACTGGCACAGCTCTTTGAAGAGCTCGCGATCCTCCGCAAGCTCGATGGAATGGCTTCTTGTGCCGAGCAGTTCCGTGCGGCACTCCGTGAGAACGCCCTTCTTCTCGAGCTCGATCGCCAGGTTCAGCCCGGTCTGGCCGCCGATTCCGGGCAGGATCGCGTCAGGACGCTCCTTGCGGATGATCTTGGCGATGTATTCCAGTGTCAGCGGTTCCATGTAGACCTTGTCCGCGATAGCGGTGTCGGTCATGATCGTAGCCGGATTGGAATTGCACAGGACGACTTCGTACCCCTCTTCCTTGAGAGCGAGGCAGGCCTGCGTCCCGGCGTAGTCAAACTCGGCAGCCTGTCCGATGACGATGGGACCGGAGCCGATGACAAGTACTTTGTGAATGTCGGTGCGTTTAGGCATGGGACACCTCCTTCGCTTTGAACTCAGCGTGCGCCGCTTCCGGCGACAGGCCGTCGTGCTCTGCCCGCATAAGTCCGATGAAACGCTCGAACAGATACGCGCTGTCCTGCGGTCCCGGCGAACTCTCCGGGTGGTACTGCACGCTGAAAGCGCGGTCCTTCCCACACTTCACGCCTTCGATCGTCTGGTCCAAAAGATTGACATGCGTAGCGACCAGCGGCGTACCTGCAAGGCTCTCCGCATCCACCGCGTAGGAGTGGTTCTGGGAGGTGATCTCTATTTTGCCTGTTTCGAGGTCGCGGACGGGGTGGTTGCCGCCGCGATGGCCGAATACCAGCTTATAGGTCTTTGCGCCGTAAGCGAGCGAGAGGATCTGGTGTCCCAGACAGATGCCGAAAACAGGGCAGCAACCGAGGAGCTCTTTCACAGTTTGAATGGTCTGCGGGACGTCCGTCGGGTCGCCCGGGCCGTTGGAGATGAGGATGCCGTCGGGATGCAGATCTTTGATGGCAGCAGAGGGCGTGTTCCACGGGACCACGGTCACATCGCAGCCGCGCTTATTCAGCGAGCGGAGGATATTGTGCTTCATGCCGCAGTCGATGAGGACGACGTGAAAGAGAGCGGCTTTGGGTCGAGCCGCCCGGATGTCCGCAGCACTGCCCGCAGTGTCGGAAACCGCCGCCTTTGCCGGCGAGAACCACATCTCCCTGCAGCTGACGCGCGAGACGGCATCATTCGGCATCCTGCAGGCGCGAAGCTTTTCAAGGCCCTCTTCGAGAGGCGTCGAGATGTCCGTGAGCAGGCACTTGCGCGTGCCGAAATCGCGGATCGAACGGTTCAGCTTTCGGGTGTCGATTCCGTAGATACCCGCTATGCCATACTGTTTCATGACATCTCCAAGCGTATGGGTGCTGCGGAAATTGGAGGGTTCGTCATTGTAGTCATGCACGACCAGTGCGCCGATGGTAGGCGTCCTGGTCTCGTAATCGTCGTCAGCCATTCCGTAGTTGCCGATCAGCGGGTAGGTCATGACCACCGCCTGATCGGTATAGGAAGGATCCGAGAGGATCTCCTGATAGCCGGTCATGGAGGTGTTGAAGACGATCTCCAGTGTTTTGTCGCCGGGATCGCCAAACGAATAGCCGGTGTATTCCCGTCCGTCTTCGAGGATAAGTTTTCTGTCTGGTTTTCGGATCATGTTTCCCTCCCGGAAGTGAGCCAAAGAGACAGACCCTTTGACTTAATACAAGAAAAAAAGGCGCAATGCGGCACGGACCCTTTGATGATCCGGCACCTCATTGCGCCTTATAGTTCTGAAACTATAGTTTTTCTTTACAAAGATTATAAGCGGATGGGGGAACTTGTCAAGATTTCTGCTGATCCTTCGTGACAGCTTTGTGCGGCAGCGGTCGTTCGAACCTGTTCTTGCAACCCGCTTCCGGAACCGCCGTCGGGTATTTCCCGCTGAAGCACGCGCTGCAGTAGTGCCTGTGACCGGTGAGGCACGATAACCGCTCGACCGGGAGATATCCCAGAGAATCCGCGCCGATCATGCGGCAGATCTCGGGAATAGAGTGGTGACAGGCGATGAGGTTTTCCTGAGAATCGATATCAGTGCCGTAATAGCAGGGAAAGAGAAAGGGTGGTGCAGTGACGCGCATGTGGACTTCCCGGGCGCCGGCTTCCCGGAGAAGCCGCACGATCCTCCCGCAGGTGGTGCCGCGCACGATGGAGTCGTCGATCAGTACGACGCGCTTGCCATCCACAGTGTCCCTGATCGGAGCAAGCTTGATCCGGACCTGGTCCGATCGGCCGTCCGGCGCGATGAAGGTCCTGCCGATATATTTGTTCTTGATGAGCCCGATGCCGTACGGGATCCCGGATGCCTGAGAATACCCGAGGGCTGCGTCCAGCCCGGAGTCCGGCACGCCGATGACGACGTCAGCTTCCACGGGGTGTGCGTCTGCCAGCGCCATTCCCGCCCGCTGCCTCGCGGCGTGGACCGAAATCCCCTCGATGACGGAGTCGGGCCGTGCAAAATAGATATACTCAAAAATACAGAGGCGCGGCTGTTTTTTTGCACAGTGCTCCCTGTGGGATACGACGCCGTCCGGTGTGAAGACGAGGATCTCGCCGGGCTCCACGTCGCGGATAAATTCCGCGCCAACAGCCGCGATGGCGCAGCTCTCGGACGCGACCACGTAACTCCCGTTCTCCATACGGCCGTAGCACAGGGGCCGGAAACCGTAGGGATCGCGTGCGCAGATGAGCTTGCGGGGTGACATGATGACAAGGGAATAGGCGCCGTCCAGCGTGTTCATGGCACGGCTGACGGCCACTTCGATCGAGGGGGACGTCAGCCGCTCGCGGGTGATGATATAGGCGATAGTCTCGGTATCGCTCGTCGTGTGGAAGATCGCACCGGAGAGTTCGAGTTTTGACCGAAGGACAGCGGCATTGGAAAGGTTGCCATTGTGCGCGACGGCCATATGCCCCTTTTGATGGTTGACTTCGAGCGGCTGGCAGTTGCGGCGGCTTGTCGCGCCGGTCGTCCCGTAGCGCGCGTGCGCCACGGCGATCGTCCCCTGCGGCAGGCGGGAGAGGCTGTCCTGCGTGAATACTTCGCTCACCAGGCCCAGATCTTTGCGGGAGTGGAAGATCCCGTCCTTGTTGACGACGATGCCGCAGCTTTCCTGTCCTCTGTGCTGCAGTGCATACAGGCCAAAATAGCAAATCTTCGCCACGTCCGCCGCTTCCCTTGTCATGACGCCGAATACGCCGCATTCTTCGTGGATCTTCATAGATTTCCTCCCGGAAAGTGAGTCAAAAGGTCTGTCCCCTTGGCGCAGATGACTGAGCAAATAAAAAGCGCAATGGGCACCGGATCCTTTGCGGTCCGGCACTCCATTGCGCCTTTTGCACTAATACTGGTTGTTATGCTTCAAGATTATAAGCGGATGGGAGAAGTTGTCAAGTTGTCAGAACCGGGATTCTGTTAACCGTGTATCAGACTTTTCGCCCATATAGCAGAGTGTGCTGTCTGGGAGAAGGGGTAGACCCCCGGGGATCACTCTTCTTCCGTCAAAGGGACAGACACATTGACTCAGTGTTTATACAAAACGGCATACATGATCGACTGCGATGTCTGAGAATCCGTATGCTTCCGCTTTGGTCATCTTGCCGTTGCAGATGTCTTTGATCGTGTCTGCCATCTCCCTGCCCATTTCCTGGTAGGTCTTCTCGCCGCGCACGATGGGGCTCAGGTCAATGTCCATATTGTCTTCCATCCAGTTGTAGGTCCTTCCGTTCGCTGTGACCTTCAGGACAGGAACGATCGCGTTTCCGGTCGGCGTGCCGCGTCCTGTAGTAAAGATGACTGCCTGGCACCCGGCTGCGACCATGGAAGTGACGGAAGAGATATCGTAGCCTGCGGTGTCCATGACGATCGCGCCTTTCTTCGTGGGGCGCTGCGCCTGCTCGAGGACTTCCCGGATCGGGCGCGTACCGCCTTTGCGGATGCAGCCCAGGCTCTTCTCGTCGAGAGTGGAGAGACCGCCGGCCTTGTTGCCGGGAGTGGGCTGTCCTGCCCTGCAATCCTGACCCGCTGCCTCGAGGTGTTCCTCATAAGCCTTGCAGACATCGATGATCTGGTTCTGGATCTCGGGGGTCGCCGCTCTTTTGGCAAGGACGTGTTCGCCGCCGATCCATTCGATGGATTCGCTCATCATGGAAGTGGCGCCCATGTCGACGAGGATGTCGCTCAGTTCGCCGACCGCGGGATTGCTCGCGATGCCGGAAGTCGCGTCGGAACCGCCGCACTCGATTCCCAGGAAGAAATCAGATACATCGAACAGCTCCTTCTGCTGCATTGCCGCTTCCGCCGCCATATCTCTGGCCGCGCGGACTGCCTTCTCGATGGTCTTTAGTGTGCCACCCTCATCCTGGATGCCAAAAGACACCACCGGCTTGCTCGTCATCGCCTGGATCTTCTCTCTCAGCTTTAAGTGAGGAACTGTCTCACAGCCGAGGCCGATGATGACGACGCCGTAGACATTGGGATTGCAGGCAAATCCCGTGAGGACTTTCTGGCTCATATCGGTGTTGGCCGCCACATCGGAACATCCGGTGTTAAAGATGATGTTCACAGCGCCGCGCACCTGGCTCGCCACGATCCTGCAGCTCTCGCTTCCACATGCACAGGTGGGGAGGATCAGAACGTGGTTGCGGATTCCCGGTCTGCCTTCCGCTCTTCTGTAGCCCCAGAACTTGAAGCCTGTAAGATCCGGCGCGCCTTCGGACTGCCTTGCGCACATGACGAAATCTTCGCCGGCCTTCTCGCTCTCGTAATCTCTGGGGACGCTGAAAAGGTTGTTGTGGGAGACCCAGTGGCCCTTCCCAACCGCTTCGGAAGTCTTTCCGAGGCTCTCATCATACTTGATGATCTCGCCGCCCTTGGGAATATCTGTCAGGGCGATCTTGTGGCAGTAGGGGATGTTCTCCTCAGCTGTCAGGGTGAGGATCTCGTTGCCCTTGCGGTATGCTACGGTGGAACCTGCGGGGATGTCTGTGACGCAGGTGACGACGTTATCGGTGCTTCCCATGAGTAATGCGTTGATCTCCATTTTTTACCTCTTTTCTTTGAGCGGTTTTGGCTCTTTCTTATGTAACCACTGTAGCATAGGGAAACTATTAAGTAAAATATATGGAAATTATGAGGCAATAAGTAAAATTGATAGTAAGAATGCGGTAAAATAAGATCTGGGAGGTGTGTTATGCAGCAGTGGGGTTGTCAAAAATCAACAAAAAACAGCTTACAGCAAATCGTATCATTGTATACAATTTACCATGACAAACCCCGCGAACTCTGTATAATAATCAACATAAGCAAAGGCGCTGCAGGAGACATCTCCCGCGGCGCTTTTTGTTTTCAGACGGTTTCTAACTAAGTTTTATGGGCAGAGAGGTCCGGATCCCGGTAAGGGGTCCGGACCTTTTGCGTCAAAGGACAGTACCCGGCTCAGCCCCACAGTCCCCCAACTGCGCCAAAGGGTCTGTCCCTTTGGCGCACCTCCCTTTGGCGCACCGTCTGGCAAAAAAGAGAGAGGAGGAAGAGTAATGGATTACAATGTATCAACAGTCATTTGGGTTTTGGTTGCGACAGCCCTGATTTACTTTATGCAGGCGGGGTTCGCCCTCTGTGAAGCGGGACTTACGAGGGCGAAGAATACCGGCAATATTCTGATGAAGAATATGATGGACTTCTGCATCGGCACTCCCTGCTACTGGATGGTGGGGTTCGGCCTTATGTTCGGAGGGACCGGCGCTTTGATCGGCCGACTGGATCCGATGATCCGCGGAATCTACGGCGCTGAAAACACAGTCGTCCCCCAGACGATGCCTCTGTGGTGCTATGTGATCTTCCAGACCGTCTTTTGCGCGACAGCGGCCACGATCGTTTCCGGCTCCATGGCGGAGCGGACGAACTTCAAGGCGTACTGCCTGTATTCAGCGGCGATCTCGCTCCTCATCTATCCGATCGGAGGACACTGGGCCTGGGGCGGCGGCTGGCTCTCCGGACTCGGATTCCATGATTTTGCGGGAAGCGCAGTGGTCCACAACGTGGGCGGCGTGATCGCCTGTCTCGGCGCATGGATGCTGGGACCCCGCATCGGCAAATACGACAGGGATGGCAAAGCAAGGGCGATCCCGGGGCACAACATGGTCGCTGTAGCGCTGGGTGTCTTCATCCTTTGGTTCTGCTGGTTTGGCTTCAACGGCGGATCGACTGCAGCGATGGCGGACAGCTCGGACGCGTTCCACGCATCCCTGGCATTTATGAACACCAACCTCGCGGCAGCGGTAGCGACCCTGGTGACGATGGTCTTCACATGGTTCCGCTATGGTAAGCCTGACGTTTCGATGACACTCAACGCGGCGCTCGCAGGGCTCGTGGCGATCACGGCAGGATGTGACTGCGTGACACCCTTCGGCGCGTTCTGGATCGGCATAGTCGCCGGCTTTTTAGTAGTGTTCTCGGTGGAATTCTTTGATAACGTCGCAAAGATCGACGATCCGGTCGGCGCAGTCTCTGTCCACATGGCGAACGGGATTTGGGGGACCCTCGCGGTCGGCCTGTTCAGCAACGGGGAAGACGGCGTGATGAACGGCCTCTTCTACGGTGGCGGCGTTAAGCTCCTTGGAGTGCAGGCACTCGGTATTTTGGCGATTGATTCGTACGTGCTGGTGACGATGTTCTTCGTGTTCAAACTCATCGACAAGCTGGTCGGGCTGCGCGTCCCGATGGAGGTGGAGATCGACGGCCTGGATATCCACGAACACGGTCTTGCAAGCGCGTACTCCGGGTTTGCGGTGAGCGATGTGACGAACATGGTCATGGATGTCAACGAAAACACTGATCTCGGCGAAGGGGAATATGAGAAGGCGACGGCGGCACAGGTCGCGGCGGCTGTGAAGGTGGAAGGTGCGCCTGTAACAGGTGTTCCTGCAGGGGCGGCAGCACCGGCAGTCGGTTACGCGCCTCGTCCCCACACCGGCATGCACAGGCTCTCCATCATCTGCAGGATGAGCAAGTTTGACGAGCTGAAGACTGCTCTCAACGAACTCGGCGTCACCGGAATGACGATGACGCAGGTCATGGGCTGCGGCATACAGAAAGGCTCCACTGAGCGCTACAGAGGCGCGGTCGTGGACTCTACGCTCCTGCCCAAGGTCAAGATCGAGGTCGTCGTATCGAAGATCCCCGTGCAGAGCGTCATCGAAGCGGCCAAAAAGGCCTTGTACACCGGTCACATCGGCGACGGAAAGATCTTCGTCTACGAAGTGGAGAAGGTCGTAAAGGTAAGGACCGGAGAGGAAGACTTTGCGGCGCTGCAGGATGTTGAGTGACGAGTTTTCGCTTATCTTGTGGTATACTGTTGAGGAAGTTATTTCTGAGCAAGGGAGTATGCCATGAGTAATGACGATAAGAATAGAAATTCCGATATCCGTTCCGAAATCGAAGCCGTACTGGATGAACATGTCCGTCCCTACCTCGCCACCCACAGCGGGGACCTGAAAGTGGACGGCGTGGAAGGCGGCGTAGTGTTTTTCCACCTGATGGGGCGCTGCGTAGGTTGCGCTGCCGCTGACCAGACCAGCGAGGGCCTGATCAACAAAGTGCTGACGGAGCGCGTGCCGGGCATCAAAAAAGCCGTTTTAGTAAACGGCATCAGTCCGGAGATCCTCGAGCAGACGCTGGAACTTCTGCGGAATCATCCCAGTTTCTGAGATCTCGAAGGGGGCTGCACCACAGATTCACCATCTGTAGTGCAGCCCCCTCTTTTGGTTGTCGGGTACCGGTCTGTTTTTGTTATAGCTTTTTTCCTGACCCCAGAGGTCGGGGTTCCTGTCAAAAACGTCCTCCGCGGCCGCCGAAACCGCCGTTTCCATTCTGGAATCCTCCCTTGCCGCCTCCGGGACCGGTCTGTGTCAGAGAGGTGACCGCTGAACCGTTGACCGTAATGGTACCGCCGTTCAAGGCCCCTGTGCCGTCGTAATCGAACGCGGACTGCGCGGTGATGTCGATCGTTCCGCCGTTGATCGTGAGGTTTCCGTTGCAGTCGAGCGCATCTGTATCGCCCTGTCCCATATTGACGATGATCACACCGTCGTTGATCTCGATGAACGGGCTGAACTTCGAGGTCTTGGAAGCGCCGTTGATACCGTCATCGGTGGCGCTGATGGCAATATTTCCGCCGTTGATCTGTACACCGGTTCCCTCGATTCCCTCTGATGCGGTGATACTTAATGTACCGCCATCAATGATGGTGTAGGTCGTGCCCTGGATGCCGTCGTCCCCTGCCGTGATCTCAAATGTGCCGCCCGCGATATAGATGTAGCCGGCGGAATCATCTTCGTCATCTTCGCTGTGGAAAGCATCCTTCTTTGCGCTGATCGTGAAACTGCCGTCACTGATCCGGATCGAATCATGCGCCTCTACGGCGTCTTCCGCTGCTGTGATCGTATAGGTTCCGCCGGTGAACTTCAGGTCATCCTTGCCGCTGATGCCGTTGGCGGTCGAAGAGATCGTAAGGCTCCCCGTTCCGTTCAGCACGAGATCGGATTTGGAGAAGATCACAGCGTCCAGGTTGGTCGTGCCGTCCGCGGAGAAAGCACCGGTCGTGCTGAGCGCGTTGTCGCCCACGGTAGTGACAAAGACCTTATCCGCGGACTTCACATAGATCGCCGGTGCGCTCTGGTTGGTGATCGTGACGCCATCGAGGACGATCTGTAATTTGTCAGTATCTGCCGCGTCTACGATGATGGTGGCATTGCTTGCGCTTCCTGTTACAAGATAGACTCCTTCCGAACTGATCGTGACGTCCTGTCCATCTGTCAGCGAGATCTGCGTCGCGTCGCTCGTATCAGCGGTCTGTTCCAGATCTCTTTCCGTGAAAAGACCGGAGGTATCGAGCAGCGTTGTCAGCCCTGTAAAAGAGCCGGCAGATGTTGAAGCAGTTGTACCGGCTGACTTGCTCACAGTGTCATTTGCGCTTGCTGTCGTCGCTGCGCCGGTGTTATCATCTGCGCTCACCGCCGCTTTCGTATTTGTGCTTTCATTTGTACTCACCACCGCTGTCTGCGTACTGACGCTCTGTGTTGCGGCTGCCGCCGTAAGTCCGCTCTGGACACCGTAGGCAGTGCATCCGCAGACAACGGCGCAGAGCAGCGTGGTTGCAATAGTCTTGTTGAATTTCATCATGAACCTCCTCTATAGGCTTATCTGGGAATATTTCTGTGCAGTGTTTCGTATTGAAATCTATTAAGTGTCTTTTCTATCTGATTCTAAGTGTTTTTTACAGCGCCTCTTTCACCGAGTAATCTCCGATCGTGATCCCGAGATTTCCGTTTCGCGTGCGGATCTCATCGATGAAGGCCTTCGGGACTGTGCCGTCCGCAAGCTGTACGTCGTAGGTCAGCTCATAGAGCGTCCCCATGTTGGTGGTGCGCACCTTCGCGAGCCGCGAGTGCTTTGTATATTTCTCGAAGATATCATCAAAGAGCCCGTTGTAATCGAAGTTCTCAGGGATGGTGATCTTCAGTTCTTTTTCTTTGGCGGGCGCAGAGCCGAAGCCGATCGATGTCAATGCTAGGGTCAAAACAGCGACCAGCAGGAAGAAGATTGCTGCCAGGCCGACGTACCCCATGCCGAGCGCGAGCCCCATTGCCATAGCCGAGAAGATCGCGGCGATCTCGCGGGCTGTGCCGGGGAGGCTGCGGAAGCGGACCAGGGCAAAGGTACCGGCCACCGCGACGCCCGTTCCGACGTTACCGTTGACCATCATGATGACGACTGCGACAGCCATCGGCAGGATGGCCAGTGCCAGCGAGAAGCTGGCGCTCTGCCTTGACCGGTAGGAAAACACGATCGCGGTCAGGATGCCGAGTGCCATCGCGGCGATGACGCAGATGAAAAAAGTTGTGAGGGTGACAGAACTTCCGATAATGCTGCTAAACATGATTTTTTCCTTTCTTTGAGGCTTCGCTTTGCTGTGCGGCCTTTCTCCGTATTGATATTATTCGTTATTATGTAAGCGTTCTCTGTTTTGACCTGTTCGGATGCCCGAAGGCTTAAAGCCTCAGGGCTGAATGCTTCTCTTGCGATGTAACGCTCGTAGCAGGCGCCGTACTTGGAAAAGCTGCCCGGATAGATCCGGTTCCTGCTAAGGATCGGCACGAGCCAGAGCGGCATCGCGTCCTTGACCTTGACTTCCATGATGATCGTGTCGTCATCCGTCAGCGGATCGCCGTGATCGCCGCTCCGCAGGTCCAGGTCGGACAGGCGGTAGCGGATGTTCCGGTCGAAAGTGATCCGGAACTCGGGATCCTCGATGCCCGCGTAGGCGGTCCGGTCGTATCCGATAAAGACCTTCGGGGAAGGGCGGTTCTTCTTCATGAACCACCGGATCTCGCGCTGGATCTGTTCGTTCTCCGGAAGCGGCGCGTTTTCTTTAAGGAAAGCGTCGATCGCGGCAGCCGTGCCGTCGACCCGCCTCTTGTAGACGATGTCTCCGCTTTTCTTTTTGATCTCGGCGAAGATGTTCGACTCATCCGTGGGAACGCCGTAGCTCCGCACGCGGAACTTTTCTTTATAGTAAGGCTTCCGGAGCGACTGCCGGATCAGGTCGTATTGCTGCGTATCATAGTAGATGTTGCAGATCGTGTATTGTCCGTAGACATCTTTGACCACATATCTTTCGATCTCGGGCAGGATGGCTTCGTACTGCGCCCTGGTCAGTATGTATTTCTTTTCATATCGTTCAAAAGAGTGAAGAATGCTTGGCATCTGGCCGTTCCTCCTTTCGTTTTCTTTACCGTGATGATAGCGGGCGAAATTAAAACGAACTTAAAGTAAGAAATATAAAATGTGTTTATTTTGTGAAGTCCATATCGGGAGACAGAAAAATCATAGAAAAACTTCGCGAATACGACACCTGCTCCCCGGGCCTATCTTACCTCTGCAAAAAAAGAGGCTGCCGCTTAATGCGACAGCCCCTTTTGCTTGTAAAACAGGATGCCTGCTCATCCGTTTTTTTCATCGGGTTTTTCGGGAGGCTGATGGTCGCTGTCACTGGAATCTCCTTTGCCGCCGGGTTTTTGGGGAGGCGTGCCGCCATCGCCTTTGGGACCACTGTGGGAGGAGTCGGATGCTGCTTCCACTTCGATAGCCTCTCCCTCAGAAGCGGAGCCTTCTGCATACTCTTCGCCGTTTACATACAGCTTGTAACCGTTAAGGCTGATACTGCCGGTGCCGCAGGTCAGGCTTGTGATATAGCTGTCACCGGTGAGGCTCCAGATGGAGCCGTCCTCGATCTCCACGTAAACATCGCCTCCCGCTCCGTCAAGATTGATCGCGCCGGCAAAGCTGCTGTTATCTTTCAAGTAAAGATTGAGAGAAGAGATCTCGTCTACGATCATATCGCCGTCGATGGTCTGACTGTCTGCTGTCATCGTCACATGGCCGCCGTTGCTGCCTTCACGCCCCCAGCCGGCAGCTGCGGCACGAAGGAACACGCCGTTTTCGTCCGTATTGATGATCGATACACCGTTAAGGCTGATCGCTGCAGTGGTATTGTTGACAAAAAAGATATCTCCGTTCAGATTTGTCAGGGACCCTCCGGTCATGGCAAAAGAGGCAAGACCCTCTGCGGCATCGCCGGACATGGACTGATAGATCATGACCGCCTGGTACCATTCGGATTTGTTGCTGTTTTTTGTCGTATTACTTGCAGTCAGGTCAACATCGTTTAAAGTGACGGAGTTTTTTCCTTCCACGACGACGCCCTGCGAAGCGGTGGACTCCATCTGCGCTTCACTGACCGTGATGTCCGCAGTAGAGTAGATGACCGGAGATCCCGTTCCGTCTGTTGTATAGCTTCCGCCGGTCACGTTGACGGTCCCGCCGCCGCGGTCGGAGCGGATCGCAGCCGAGCTGTTGCCGGTCGTATGGATCGTCAGATTGGAGGCGTTCATCGTACCGCCGCCGGTCGTCATCAGGCCGCCGGAACAGTTGCCGGTGGTCTCGATCACGGAATCGGCAATATTGACGGTTGTTCCTTCACCATAGCTGAACACGCCATTCGCGTGCGTGCCGTCCGTGTTTACGGTGATCTCGCTGAGTGTCAGCGAAGCGCCGTTTGTGGCAAAGACTGCCGCGTTGGCTCCATAGAAATCCGCCTCGTCTCCCTCTGCATCGCCGGTCTTTACAACTGCGATATTGGAATACGAAACCTCTTCGCCGTCTGCGGTGATCGCGTGTTCTTCGTCTGTGCTGTTCTCAATGGTTTCCGTGATGTCAATGTCGTCAGCCGAGGGGATGGCGGCGGAAGCAGAAACAGTTTCCGCTGCATCTGTGCTGCCTGTTGTATCTGATGTGCCGCCTTCTGTGTTTTGACCGGCATTCGTTGCTGTTTCTTCAGTCCGGGAAACGGTTTCCACTGAAGATTGTACTGCCGCCGACGTATTACAGCCGCTAAGTACAAGACTTATGATCATGAAACTGGCTGCTGCCATGGCAGAGGTCCTTCTGAGCTTGCGTTTTGATGTATTTGTTTTTATCGCTTTCATTTTTGTACCTTCTTTGGTGTTGTTTACTGTCTATCGTGTTGTTTACGGTTGTGTTATATGTTTTCGTGCTCTTTTCCGCAATGATAGCGGGGCAAATTAAAACGAACTTAAAGAAAGGAGCGCAGACTGTGTCTGTTTTGTGAAACGCAGCACACACTTGTATTGTCTGTATTTAGCGCATTGATCATTAGAAAGAAAACTGCGGAGATAACCGAAATATGCTAGAATTGGGCTGTGCTGCAGAAAAATACACATAAAACGGAGGGAAAGATCATGAGGAAACGGAAGAAGGGTTTAACGGTTGCTGTACTTGTGCTGCTTCTGGCAGTCCTGACGAGCTGCGGAAAGCTGCAAAGCGGAATACATGATCTTCACGGAAGCCTCATCGGAAACGAGTACTATATTGACACATTTGACAATACCGGGATCCGTACGCTGAGAACGCATGGGAAAAAGATAGATATCGATAACAATATTGTGGAGGAGAGGACTTATGCCGCCAACACTGATGAATGGTATACGACAAAGACCTTAAGCTCAGTGATCACGATCACGATCGACGGAAAACAGCTGATTTCCTGCGGAGACACCTGTATTTTCTATGATAAACGGCTCACCCCGGAACATGAATTCTACCTCGACAATGTGGAAAGTACTTCTTCAGGGATCCTGGATTCGACACTCATCAGCGGGGCGGTAAACAGCATAAAGAATGATTTTGGGAAACCGATGGTCGTAGTCATCAAATCGCAGATGGGAGCGCCGATCTATGCGTTTTCCGGGGATAAAGTCTATTGGGAGATCCAGGAAGACCTGCCCAGATTTACAAAATTGATGATAGATGGCAAGGCCCTCTATATCCACAGAGCGAATTTCCAGATCGTCGATAAGGCGCTGCTGGACTAGGCCTGCATAACGAAAAACTGCTCGATTCTCTTAAGCGGAGGATTTAAGTTCGTTTTAGGTTGATCCGATACGATGAAGCTATAACTTTATGTATTCCTTTTTTCGGGAGTACGGTGGCTGAGTGTGTTTCAAAGTGTTCATCAATCCTTCGGTAAACCGTCTCAATGGATAGAGAAAGGGAGGAATCCTATAGAAACACCAAAATAAAAAACGGCAATGTGTAAGAGAGGAGTCAGTGAGTAATTATGAAGCTTTTATTTGCCGAAGACGATCCGGACGTGACCCGCGGTGTGGTCGCGATCCTGGAACGAAATAAATATGTAGTTGACGCCGTGGACAACGGCCGGGACGCGTATGACTATCTCATGGACGGGGATTACGACGCCGCGATCCTCGACGTCATGATGCCCGGGATGAACGGGGACGAGGTCGTGCGCCGCATAAGAAAAGAAGGCAGAACGATCCCTGTGATGCTTCTCACTGCCATGGATGAGATCGAGGACCGGATCGACGGACTCGACGCCGGCGCCGACGACTATCTGACGAAGCCTTTCGCGAGCGGGGAGCTTCTCGCGAGAGTCCGCGCGCTCTTGCGGCGCGCCCAAAGCTACACGCCGGACGTGCTCAGATTTAAAGATATTTCCCTTGACTGCACGACGTACCGGCTCACGTGCGCCAAAAAACAGACGACGCTCTCTAAAAAGACCTTCCAGATCGCGGAAATGTTCCTGCGCTCTCCGGGAGTCATCCTGTCCGCGGAGAAGATGATGGAACACATCTGGGGATGGGACACGGAGGCGGAGATCAACGTCGTCTGGGTCAACATCTCCACACTTCGAAAGGCACTCGCGGAGATCGGCTCTGAGGTGCGGATCCGCATGGTGCGTGGCGCGGGATATGTGATGGAGTGATCGAGATGGTAAATAAGCACGAAGATAAAATGATCCAAAAGGCGCGGAGGAAATTCGTGATCGGCGCGACTGCGGCAACGTTTGCCGCAGTCCTGATGCTTGTGCTCGCTATCAATATCGTCCGCTCTGTGCAGGTGCAAAGGCAGCAGGAGGAGACACTTCAGAGTCTGTCGGTAACCGGGGTCAAAGACGAGAAGAACAGAAAGGGTTACGGCAGGGATTTCCGGGAGGACGATCCGGACACGGAAGACGATGATGACCTGTGGGACGACATCGGGGACAGGATCTTTCCTGACGACGATGAGATAGACATTCGCGACAAAGGCGGCAGGGAAAACCGCGGATCGGCGGAAATGCAGTACGGCGACCGCTATTTTGAAATAACGGTGATGTCCGACGGAACGACGGATCTGCGCACAAGGAATACGGACGCCATGACCGGGGAAGAAGCCGGGGAACTTGTTGCGGAGATCCTTAAAGACGGAAAAGAAACGGGGTACAAGGATGATTACCGCTATATAGTGGGCTCGAATCCGGACGGTGCAACGGTGGTCAGACTCCTTGACTGTACGATGGACGCCAAAAGCCTGTCGGATCTGCGGATGATCACAGTGGCAGTCGGCCTTTTGGGCACCCTGATCGCGTTTCTCTTCATCCTGTTCACGTCGAAAAGTGCGGTCAGGCCTCTGGCAGAAAGTATGGAGAAGCAGAAGCGCTTCATCACGGACGCCGGCCATGAGCTGAAGACGCCGCTTGCCGTGATCGCCACCAACATGGACATCCTTACGATGGACTTGGGCGAGAACGAGTGGGTCGAAGGGACGAAGAAACAGGTCGGAAGACTGAGGAAACTGGTGAACAACCTGGTCTCCCTCTCCAGGATGGATGAGCAGGACACGCAGTTCGTGGCGGCGCAGTTCTCGGTCAGTGATGCCGCTTTTGAGTGTTTTGACCTGTATGAGTCTGTCGCCCAGTCCGCCGGCAAGCGGCTGGAGGCGGACATTGAGGAAGGCGTGAACGTCACGGCGGATGAGAATACGATCCGGCAGATCTTCGCGATCCTTTTGGACAACGCGGTCAAATACGCGGAGGGAGACGGCGTGATCAGGATGCGGCTTCACCGGGAAGGCAGGAAGGTGTTCTTTGAGACGGAGAACGACTGGGCGCGGAACGTCGATCCCGCGAAGCTGGATACGCTGTTTGACAGGTTCACGAGAGGCGACCGCTCCCGCAGCAATGCGGACGGGAAGAACGGGTTCGGGCTGGGACTTGCGATCGCGCGGGCGGCGGCGGAAAAGAACAGCGCTTCGCTGACCGCAAGCGAGACAGCAGAGGGCAGATTGCGGTTTACGATGAGCATGCACGCGTGACAGGAGCAGGATGATTTTATGTATAATTGTATACAAAAACAGTGTTGACAAACACCGGTATCTATGTATAATAATGATTCATAGGCAAGGGTGTCTTGACAGACGGTGACGACCGTCTGTTAAGACGCCCTTTCTTTGTGTGTAAGTAATGAGCCGGAAAATGGCGAAGCGACGCGTCGGCACGGATCATTGCAGAAAACAGATCGTTAGGAGGTAAGGAAAGATGACAGCTATGAACATCCCTGAAATCTATGCAAGCATGGTATTTAATGACAAGGTCATGAGGGAGCGTCTCCCGAAGGATATATACAAGGCGGTGCGCAAGACCAGCAAGAACGGCACGCACCTGGAGCTGGACGTCGCGAATACGGTCGCGGCGGTCATGAAGGAGTGGGCGATCGAGAAAGGCGCCACGCACTTCACTCACTGGTTCCAGCCGATGACAGGGCTCACAGCCGAGAAGCACGACGGCTTTATCTCCCCCACAGAGGACGGCGGCGTGATCATGGACTTCTCCGGCAAGGAGCTCGTAAAGGGCGAACCGGATGCCTCCAGCTTCCCTTCGGGCGGCCTGAGAGCGACCTTTGAGGCGCGCGGCTACACCGCATGGGATCCCAGTTCACCGGCTTTCGTCAAGGACGGATCGCTCTACATTCCCACCGCTTTCTGCTCGTACGGCGGCGAAGCACTGGACAAGAAGACCCCGCTCCTCAGATCCATGGAGGCCCTTTCGGACGCCGCTGTCAAAGTACTGCACCTTCTGGGCAACACAGAAGTCACCCACGTGGACACCACCGTGGGATCCGAGCAGGAGTACTTCCTGATCGACAAGGAACTTTATAAGAAGAGAAAAGACCTGCTCCTGACCGGACGCACGCTGATGGGAGCGCCCGCGCCCAAGGGACAGGAGATGGAGGATCACTATTTTGGCGTCCTTAAGCCGAAGGTGTCCGAATATATGCACGAGCTCGACAAGGAGCTCTGGGAGCTGGGCGTTCCGGCCAAGACCAAGCACAACGAGGTCGCGCCGTCCCAGCACGAGCTGGCGCCGGTCTTCGAGACGACGAACGTTGCGGTCGACCACAACCAGCTGACCATGGAAGTCATGAAGAAGGTCGCGGACAAGTTCGGATACGCGTGCCTGCTGCATGAGAAGCCCTTCGAGGGGATCAACGGATCGGGCAAGCACAACAACTGGTCGATCAGCACGAACACAGGCGTGAACCTCCTCGATCCCGGCAAGACACCCGGACAGAACCTGCAGTTCCTGGTGTTCCTGATGGCTGTGATCGCCGCAGTCGACGAGTATCAGGAAGTGCTGCGCATCTCCGTAGCGACAGCAGGAAACGATCACCGTCTCGGCGGCAACGAGGCGCCGCCCGCGATCATCTCGATCTTCGTCGGCGATGAGCTCGAGAAGGTGCTGCAGTCCATCGAAGAGGGAACTTCCGTGACAGGCGGCGGAAAGACGCAGATGGGCATGGGAGCTCACGTCCTGCCTCACATCATGAGAGACACGACGGACAGAAACCGCACGTCGCCGTTCGCGTTCACAGGCAACAAGTTCGAGTTCCGTATGCCGGGCAGCTCCCTGTCCGTGGCAAACCCGAACATCGTCCTCAACACAGCGGTCGCTGACAAGCTGGTCGAGATCTACGGAAAGCTCAAGGACGCGACGCCGGATGAAATGGACGACGCAGTGCACAAAGTCCTGCAGGAAATGCTCGCGAAGCACAAGAGGATCCTGTTCAACGGCAACGGCTACACAGAGGAATGGGTGGAAGAAGCCGGCAGAAGAGGCCTCGCGAACCTCGCTTCCCTTCCGGATGCGATGCCCTATTTCATCGCAGACAAGAGCATTGGCCTCTTCACGAAGCACGGGATCTTTACCAAAGAGGAGATCTACTCCCGCTATGAGATCCTTCTCGAGAACTACGTCAAGACGGTGCACATCGAGGCTCTTACCCTCATGGAAATGGTCCGCAAGGACTTCACGACGGGCCTTGTGCGGTACATGAAGGACGTGACGACAGAGGCGCTCAAGAAGAGAGACCTGCTTCCTGACAGCAAGTGCTCGTATGAGAGCGAGATCCTTAAGACACTGGATAAGACCAGCGAGGAGATCGTATTCGCGATGAACAAGCTGGCGGAAGATACGGAGAAAGCGGAAGCGATCGGCGAGGTATTAGAGCAGGCGAAGTTCTATCAGGAGACGATCCTCAAGGAGATGGACGAGCTGCGGTTCTGGACAGACAGGGCGGAAGCGATCATCCCCGACGAGTATCTGCCGTATCCGACCTACGAGAAGATGCTGTTCTCTCTCAGATAATCCGGTGTCATTGGGGACGGTTCTCCTTGACACTCTCGTATATAGGGGTGTCATTGGGGACGGTTCTCCTTGACACCCTTGTATATAGGAATCTTGACCTCTGGGGTAGGGAAACGGCCTGTTGGACCTTCTGCCCCGGAGGTCTGACTATATCTGGTGTCATTAATCATAAGAGGAAAAGAAAATGTGGTATCAAATGGAGCACGATGCCTGCGGCATCGGAAGCATTGTAAATATTGACGGAAGAAAAGACCACAGGGTTCTGGACGACGCTCTGCACATCGTGGAGAAGCTCGAGCACAGGGCCGGCAAAGACGCCACGGGCGAAGTGGGCGACGGCGTCGGGATCCTGACACAGATCTCCCACAAGTTTTTCGCGAAGGCCGCGAAGGAAGCCGGCATCGCGATCGGCGGAGAAGGGGACTACGGCATCGGCATGTTCTTCCTCCCGCAGGAGTCGCTGAAAAGGACCTTTGCGATCCGCATGTTTGAGGTCATCGCGGACAAGAACGGCGTGGAGATCCTGGGCTGGCGCAGGGTCCCCGTACACGAGGAGATCCTCGGAAAAGTGGCTGTCGACTGCATGCCCTACATTTCCCAGTGCTTTATCAGGCGTCCGGCCAAAACAGCGAAAGGCATCGACTTCGACCGCAAGCTCTATGTGATCCGCAGGGAGTTCGAGCAGTCCTCCGAGGACACCTATATCTGCTCTCTCTCTTCGAGAACGATCGTCTACAAGGGCATGTTCCTCGTCGGCCAGCTGCGCCGTTTCTACAATGACCTGCAGTCGGACCAGTACGAGGCGGCGATCGCCATGGTCCACTCGCGCTTTTCCACCAACACGCTGCCCTCCTGGCACCGCGCGCATCCCTACCGCATGATCGCCCACAATGGCGAGATCAACACGATCCGCGGCAATATCGACAGGATGCTCGCGAGAGAAGAGACCATGACCAGCCCTGTGATGGAAAACGACATCGACAAGATATTCCCTGTCGTCGACCGCAGCGGATCCGACTCGGCGATGCTTGACAACACGCTGGAATTCCTCTACATGAACGGCATGCCCCTGGCGCTCGCTATGATGGTGATCATCCCCGAGCCCTGGAAGAACAACACGTTCATGAGCGAGGACAAAAAGGATTTTTATCATTACTACGCGACGATGATGGAGCCCTGGGACGGCCCGGCGGCGATCCTGTTCACCGACGGCGAAGTGCTCGGCGCGACGCTTGACAGAAACGGCCTTCGCCCGTCGAGATACTACATCACGGATGACGACCGCCTGATCCTCTCCTCGGAGGTTGGCGTTCTGGACATCGAGCCGCAGCACATCATTAAGAAGGCGCGTCTTGAGCCCGGCCGCATCCTGCTTGTGGATACGAAACAGAAGAGGATCATCTCGGACGAGGAGTGCAAGACCTACTACGCCGGGAGGAGCCCCTACGGTGAGTGGCTGGACCGCAACCTTCTGCACCTGGATAAGCTCCCGATCCCGAACCACAAGATCCCTGTTCATACGCAGCAGATGCGGGACAGGCTCTACAAGGTATTCGGATACACCTACGAGGATGTCAGGGACGGCATCCTTCCCATGGCCGAGAACGGCGTGGAGCCGACCATGTCCATGGGACACGACGCGCCGCTCGCTGTTTTGTCCAAAGCGCACCAGCTCCTGTTCAACTACTTCAAGCAGATGTTCGCCCAGGTGACGAACCCGCCGATCGACTCTCTCAGAGAGAAAATCGTGACGGACACCACGGTATATATCGGTTCGGACGGCGATCTCCTGCAGGAGAAGAGCAGCAACTGTACAGTACTGGAAGTCAACAACCCGGTCCTGACGGGCGTCGACATCCTCAAGATCCGGAATCTCAATAAGCCGGGATTCCGC
>CACXMK010000021.1 GCA_902768735.1 uncultured Lachnospiraceae bacterium
TTTTATGGCACAGGACTTTACAATATTTCCGGTTGTCAATTTCGTAGATCTTGGCTTGTACCAGTTCGGACGGGAGGACTGCGATCCGGGACATTCCTTTGGTCCGGCGATCCGCAACCACTACCTGTTCCATTACATCCTGAGCGGCAGGGGAACGCTGATGTGGCAGGATGCCAACAGGAAAGAAAACTCCGCAAAGCTTAAAGCCGGTCAGGGGTTTTTGATCTCTCCCAGACAGATCACCACCTATATCGCTGACACGAAGCTCCCCTGGGAATACTGCTGGCTTGAGTTTGACGGGCTTCGGGCGAAGGAAGCCCTTGAAATGACAGGCCTTGGCATCAACCAGCCGGTCTACAATCCCGTACACCGGAATTATGAAATGGCTATGCGGGAAGAAATGCTCTACATCGTGCGCAATAAAAAAGAGGCGCCGCTCCATTTGATCGGCCACCTCTATATTTTTCTTGACGCGCTCATGAGATCTGTTAACTACCGCGAGCCTTCCCCCCGTATCGCGAAAGACTTCTATATCAAAGAAGCCCTTGTCTTTATCGAACACAATTACATGAATGATATCAGCATAGAAGATATCGCGGAAAGTTCCGGGCTCAACCGGAGCTATTTCGGCAAAATATTCAGGGAATACGTTGGAAAGACACCCCAGGAGTTCCTGATCAGCTACCGCATGATCAAAGCCGCGGAACTCCTGCGCCTGACGCAGTATCCCGTCGGCGAGATCGGGTGCACGGTAGGCTATCCCAACCAGCTGCACTTCTCCCGCGCCTTCAAGAGCGTCTACGGTATGTCTCCCAGGAACTGGAGAAAGCTCAACACCGAGCCGAATAAAGAGTGACAAGAGGACGGTTCTTATGATGACAAGGGGATGGTCCCCTTGTCATCACGAATGACCTTATACTCTCTTGAACAGGATCTGCAGCGCCCCGTACTCGCCGGTCGGCATAGGCATCGGAAGCCCCGCCTGCATCAGCGCGTTTGCGGGATAGACCCTGCCGCTCTCCTCTTCGCGGTACATGGCGCCGGGTTCGAGTCCTCTCATCCGCACATAAGTGACCGGCCGGTTCCCGTGGATCTCAAGGTTCACCACATTCAGCAGCGCTTCATTCCTGTCTTTCGATACGAACGCCCATGCCGCGCACTCCCCGTCGAAAGGATTCGTAAGGCGGTGATAACTGCCTTCATGGATCAGTCCCGCCAGCTGCTTCCTCCTCGCGATCTGTCCGCGGATCTCTTCCTTCTCCTCTTCCGTAAGCTTTTCGGGATTGAGTTCATAGCCGAACGTGCCGGACATCGCCACGACCCCTCTGGTATTAAGGGGCGTCACTCTCCCGTTCTGTTCATTGGGACAGATGGAGACATGCGCGCCGACACAGCTCGCGGGATATCCGAAAGAAGTCCCGTACTGGATCCTGAGCCTGTCGATCGCGTCAGTGTTGTCGCTGCACCAGATCTGCGGTGTGTAATACAGCATGCCCGCGTCGAAACGGCCGCCGCCTCCGCTGCAGCCTTCGATCAGCATATCGGGATATTTCTGCCCCAGTCTCTCCAGAAAGTCGTAGAGACCGAGAATATAATCGTACAGGACTTTCCCCTGGTTCCCTGCCGTCGCGGAATAGACATCCGCTATGCTCCGGTTGTAATCCCATTTGAGGTAATCCACCGTCCCCATGTCGAGGACCTTGCAGATGCTCTCGAATATTGCGTCAACGACTTCTTTGCGGGAAAAATCCAAGACCAGCTGGTGCCTTCCTCTGACAGGCTTCCTGCCCGGGATCGCCATTGCCCAGTCGGGATGCACCCTGTAAAGATCACTGTCTTCACTCACCATCTCCGGCTCCACCCAGATACCGAATTTCAGTCCTTTCCTGTGGACCCAGTAGATCAGTTCCTGCATCCTGCCGCCGAGCTTCTCTTCGTTGACATACCAGTCGCCGAGACTGGACATGTCGTCATTGCGCCTTCCGAACCATCCGTCGTCGAGCACCAGCATATCCATTCCCAAAAGGGCTGCCTGTTCGGCCAGTGCCAGGATATCGGCGCCGTCAAAATCCATATAGTAAGCTTCCCAGCTGTTGAGAAGGACCGGGCGGATCTCATCACGCCATTTACCGCGGCACACATGCTCCCTGATGCAGGCCTGAAGGTTATTGGAGAGCTTTTCAAGGCCTTCGGAGGAGTAACTCATAATTACTTCGGGAGCTGTAAAGGTCTCACCGGGCATAAGGGGATAAGAGAACTTCTCCTGCATAAGTCCCAGCTGCATCCTTGTCTGGCCGAACTGGTCCATGCCCGCGCAGCCGCTGAAGCCGCCGCTCCATACGAACTGCATCGCATAGCAGCCGCCTGCTGTCTCGGTCGTATCCGGGTCTGCGAGGATCATCATGGGATTGAACTGGTGGGAAGAAGTCCCCCTCCTGCTTCCGATCATCTGCTCCATGTGTGCGACAGGTGTTCTCTGGAAATTGCGCTCCATGGCATGGCGGCCATAGAAAGTGATCAGGTCATAATTTCCATAGACCCGGTCAAAGCTCGCGCTCATGACTTTTTCCAGCCTGACCTCTTCACCGGAAGTATTCGTGATCAGCGCGCTTCTGGTAATAATGTCAAGCTCCGGTAAAACACCGTACAGAAGCTTCACTTCCAGCATTCCTGCTGTGTCGCCAAGAACGATCTCCAGCGTCTGCGCCTCATTGTCCGCGGCATAGACGGCGGGAAGTCCGCGCAGCGCGTATTTACCGTCGATCACCCGGAAGCTTTGGAACCGCAGGTCGCAGGACACCGCGCCGTTTCCATACTCCGCGATCAGCGCGGGGCTCCTCATATCGCCTGTCCCTGAGACCGGGAACTCCTGCGGAAGAAAATCCAGTGAATAGGTGCGGTCTTTGCCGGTATCATTGATGTTTCCGGCATATGCCCTGTCCCCGTATGTCAGAAGGTATTCCATTGAGCCTTCTGTTCCCCGTCCGTAATAAAGATGAAGAAGAACGCCGTATCTGTCGGCCTTCATTTGGTATGTCGTATTCTTAGTATGGATTGTAAACAGCCTTCCCTCTTCCTGAACCGTGATCGCCATATCTGTCTCTTTCTCCTCAGTTTTCTTTTTCAAGGTCAATCTGTGTCTGGATATATGTTGTTATACAGAGGTATTTTACTTGCACGTACCGGCTCCATCTATAGCAAAATCGAGCGTTTTTATATCTTTATTGACACAATAGCGGGATAACCGGCAGTTTAAATTGCATTTTGGTATAAAACAAAAGGCTGTCGCGCTAAGAGGAGGGATCAGAACTTTCACTTGTGCGGCATGTCAGCCGGAGCCGGACTCAGGTCCCGCGCTCTTTCTCTTCGTCAAAATACTTTTTGACCGTCCTGTCCACCGCCTGCAGCATCAGGAACATGATCGCCGTATCGATGGGCAGCATGACGGCGTTCGATACGACCCTTCCCGGAAGGATCGCCATAAAGCCTTTTCCGTAAAGCATGTTGAGCCACAGCGTATTCAGAAGAAGATTTACGAACACTTTCACCGTCAGCTGTGCGGCGAACACTCTCGCAAGAGAGAGTTTGCGTTTGTACAAAAAGGCGCCATAGAAAATCCCTCCCAAAGCGGCGCTCACCGTAAACCCGGGGAAGAATGCGCCTTCCGGTTTGATCATGTACTTGATGATATCAAGCGCTGCGCCGAAGATCCCCCCCACAGCCGGCCCGAACAGATACGCAACCACCTGGTTGGGAAGGCCTGAGAACCCGATCCGGATATAAGGACCGAGACTGACTGACGCCACCATGTTCAGAGCCATGGCGGCCGCGCACATCATGCCGCAGAACGTGACCACCCTGAGTTTTCTGAACTCGGCCAGCGACCTGATCCACATTGAACCTGTCATGAATCCTTTGTTCTCAGCCATAATAAAAACCTCCTTATATAGCTGAAATGATCCATGCTACATAAGGAGATTCCTCTCCAGCGGAACTGCGGCCGTCCTTGTCACTTAAATCAGATCACACTGATCTGCCGCAGCACCTTGCTATGCAGCAGCGGGATGCGGACCATGCACCGCAAACTCCGGAACCTTCCGGGGCTTTTCGTCCGGATGACAACTCCCTGTTCACCCGGCACTTTACGCGCACGATCCTACTCTGCCTACAACTTCATCTTAGCACATCCCGCAGGAAAACGTTCTGTGAAATATGCCAAAGTTTTGCAGGAATGTGATACTATATTTGGGAGAATGACCGCCGGCAGGGCTGCTCGGATATAGAAAGAACAGCCGCCCGCAGGACAGCTCTTCTTTGGAGATCAGTCTTATATCCGGATCATTTTTGTAAGATCCGATCAACTCGTTTTTATGGAGGCAGGGTTATGTTTCATGTGATAGTCAACCCCTCAAGCAGCTCGGGACGCGGCAAAAGCAGATGGGATAAGATCGAATCGCGCTTTAAACAGAGCGGCGTTTCCTATAAAGTCCATTACTCCTCCCCTACCAATCCGATCGAAAAGATCTGCGAAAAGCTTACTGGCACCGGAGAGGAATGCAACCTTGTTGTTCTCGGCGGAGACGGGACGATGAACGCCGTTGTCAACGGGATCCGTGATTTCGAGCACACCAAAGTGGGCTTTATCCAGATCGGCTCCGGAAACGACCTCATGAAAGGGCTCGGCTTTGACAAAAAGGTCGACGTGCTGACGGATTCGATCCTGAAGGGCGAAGTAAAACGCGTCTGCGATATCGGAAGAGTAACATTCTACAACCGCTCCTCTCTCCTCGATCCTTTTACGCACAAGCCGGTCGTTCCTGTCCGCGAGGAGGACCGCGGCGCCGGGACAGCACCTGCCACAAGGCTCTTCAATATCAGCGCCGGCATCGGGTTTGACGCAGCAGTGTGCGAGCGCGCAGACTCCTCTGCCTTTAAGACGGTCCTCAACAAGCTCCGGATGGGGAAGCTCATCTACATTGCGGAGGCGATCCATATGATCCTGGCAAGCCCTATGGTCGATATGAGGATCACCTGTGACGGGGAAGAAACCCTTCGTCCCAAGACACTGTTCGCCGTCGTTATGAACACCTGCTATGAGGGCGGCGGTTTCAAATTCTGTCCCGATGCCGTGAGTGACGACGGAATTCTCGATCTGTTCGGCGCGAACGACCTGCACCGCATGAACTTTTTCAGGATCTTCCCGACCGCTTATGACGGGAGCCATCTCCGGTTCAAGGGGCTGTTTACAGGAAGGGGAAAGAGCATCACCATAAAGAGCGCCGTCCCTCTTTGGATCCACACCGACGGAGAAGTCCTATGCAAATCGAGTCATATTACTGTGGATCTGTGTCCGCATAAGCTGCAGCTCATGGTATAACGCATCGGTTCCGGCATAAGACGATTCCAGCCGGCATAAGTCGCCGATACATTTACCGTCTTTTCACACAAACAAAAACGGGGAGGATCATTGATCTTCCCCGTTCTCTTCGTTTTCGCTCTCTTCGAGTTCTTCATATCTTAAAAGCGCAGTCTTTTCAAACAGTTCAAGCGCATCTTCAAGGGACGTCCCTCCTGTTATGTATTCCCGCATCGTAACCCTGAAACCGAGATCCAGATCCTCGTCATAGGAAGTCGTGTGATTCTGCGTCAGCTTCTTCGCCGCCTCGAGGTAAGCCGGCACAGGGTTCTGTCCGCCGAGAACGCCGGCGCTGTATCCGCTCTGCGCGATCTCCTGCATTCCGCTCACTGTATTCGTGAACTCGTGGATCTCCAGTGTGATCTTCTTCATGGTCTCCTGATCGCAGGTGAGCGCCCTCATAACGGACGCTGCAAGCCTTAGGTTATCACAGCCTTTTGCCGCAGCGATCCACTGTCCCCCGAAATGGCAGGGCTCGGGGCCCATGCACACCGCATAATCGCCGTAAGCGCTTTCCGCGTCATCCTCAGCATCCCCGCCGTCATCAGAGTCCTCCTCTTCTCTGTCTGTATCGCCTTCCGCCTTTTTCTGCAGCGTATAGCGGATCCCCCAACTGGAATAAAAGAACCCGAAGACTTCCCCGCTGCCGGCATGGTCCGCTCTCCATTCATCGCCCCACTGCTCGGTTCCGCGCGTATATCCGTTTTCCGCAAATTCCCGGGTCAGTTCAGCCCACTGCACCAGGTGCGGGTCCACATTCAGCGCGCCGTCTTCCACCCATGCGGAGGCGACATTATCGGCAAAAACCTGATAGGCATCGTCATAACCGGAGAGCATATAATATCCGCTCTCCTTCATCGCTTCCGCCGTTTCGCCAAACCTCTCCCAGTCAGAAACTGCTTCCTGCACCTTCCCGGGGTCGTCTGTTCCGAGCACCTCTTTCGCGATCGATCTGCGGTAGGCGAATACACCGGGGGTTGCCTGCCAGGTCAGTGCCCTCAGTTTTCCCTCGCCATCTGTCGCGATCTCCAGCGTATACGGGAACTGATCTTCCAGCTCTTCGTTCGTGATTCCGAGATCTCCCTTCACATCCAGTGTATACGAAGACTCCACATAGTCCCGAAGGTATGCTTCGTCCGCTACGAACAAGTCAATCTTTTCGTCGTCCTCAAGGTCATCCTGCTCTTTTAGCATCTCCTCAAGCGATTCCCGGTATTCCTCTTCGTCGTAGAAAACATGCCAGCGGACTTCTGTCTCCCCGATCTTTCCGTTATCCTCTCCGATGGTCTCATATCCGGGATAATAATCCTGAACCCTGTACTTAAAATCCTCTCCGATGCAGTAGATCGTTAACACCGCTCCTTCAGGGACAACCTCTTCTTCCGGTGCAGCCTCCGTGTTCTGTCCGTCCTCTCCGTTTTCCGCTGTCGGCTGAGCGCTGTCAGGCGTCGCGTCCGCGCCTCTGTCTGTATTCTGTCCGGCCTCCGCTTCAGCGCTTTCCGAAGCAGTCTGCCCTTCTTTCCCGCCGGCAGAACTGCAGCCCGCGAGCGCGCTCGCCGCAAGGACCGCTGCCATTAAGGCTGGGAGCAGCCGCTTCATGATAAGCTGCCCCGCAGCAGGCCTTTTCGAAATACCTCTTCTCATAGGCTCTCCTTCCCGCTGTTTCTGTTCACGATCTCATTATTACTGTTCTGTTGTCTGATCCTCCACTTTCAGTTCCGGATATTTATCCTTCACCATCTGGATGAAGGTCTCTGTCGCCTCTTCTTCCGTTTGTTCTCCGATAAGGAACTTGAGCATGCAGTCCCTGTACGTGTCCGCCGTCCAGCGGTCATAGTTACCTGCGGTCAAAACATTCATGCTCATAGCGACGTCGTAATAGACCTTGTACGGATTCTGCCCTCCAAGGAAGGGATCACTGTAGTTCCCCTCCGCAATGTCTTTCATGCCCGAGATCGTATTTGTAAAAATATTCTCGTTCTCTGCCATCTTTGTGAGGAGCTCGCCGTTACAGGTCAGGTTCTCCATGATCTCCTTGTCCAGCGTGAGGTTGTCCGTACTCGGCGATGCCAGGATCCAGACGCCTCCGCGGCAGAACGGCTGCGGCCCGCAGCAGATCGCGTAATCGCCATAGGAACCGTTTCCTTTCGCGGGAGCAAGGTCGCTGTCGGCCAGGGAATACGCTGCCATCTTGGAGTCGATATCCGTGAGTGCCCTGAAAAACCCAAAAACTTTCCCATTGGGTCCCTGGTCTTTCACCCAGTTATCCTGTCCCATGATCGTCTTGTTGTGATATTTGTTTCTCCCAAAAAGCCCCATCATGTACGTCCAGTCCGTGAAAGCTTCGGGGATCACGAAATTCCCGTGGCTCTCCCAGTGCTTGTCCGCCCCGTACCGGTATGCGGAAAACATGTCATAGTATCCGGAGACCATGAAATAGCCTTCCTTCTTCATGGCTGTTCCCGTCTTTGCAAAAATCCGCCAGTCTTTGACCCTCTTCTGCACCGCGTCGGGATCGTCAGTGCCGAGCACTTTTTTGGCAAAAGAGCGCCGGTAGACAAATACGCCCGGGTTCGCCTGCCAGGTCACCGCCTTGAGGACGCCTTCGTCCGTGGAAGCCATCTGCTGCGTAAACGCGAACTGGTCCTCCAGTTCCTCGTCCGTAAGCCCCAGTTTCTCCCTCACATCCAGGGAATAATCACTGTTCACATAAATCGCCAGGTCCTCTTCCGGCGCGAGGTAAAGGTCGACTCTCTCATCCTGCGACAGATACTCCGCTCCGAGAAGCTTTTCCGCCACCAGTTCCATATATTCTTCCCCTTCTTCGGGAAGCACCCAATTCACTATGACATTGCCGATCCTGCCGACCCTCTCCCCTATATCTTCGTACTCGGGATAGTACATAATGAACAGGGATTGCAGAGATTCGTCCCAGCAGTAGATGTTGAGGATCTTTCCCTCGCTGTTTCTCCTCTCTTCTCCCGGAGTCAGTTCCGTTTCGGCGGGTTCCGCGTCAGCCGCATTCTCCATGTCGAGCGTGGCGCCCTCCGACGCAGTCAAGCCTGCCCCGGCTATCTCCTCTGTTATCTCCGCTGTATTTTGGTCATCCGCTGTGCTCTGCTGCTCTTTCCGCGACAGGAACGGCAGATCGATCCCGAACTTGTCCAGTATATCTGTGGCGGCCGAACATCCAGCGCAGTTCACTGCCATCATGACAGACAGCGCCACGGTCGCGATCCTTTTTTTATAACTCTTCATCCGTTTCTCCTTTTTGTCCCAAAAAGTGTCTTATGGTATTGTATCACAGATTCCGGACATGCAAAACGGCGCATCCGTAAACGGATGCGCCTTAATCGTTAACAATCTCTCTTCTTTTTAATGTTCTGAACCAAGTGACCCCTTAACCTCGTTATCCCTTTACACCGCCGAGTGTAGTGCCGCCGACGATGAACTTCGACAGGATGAGGTACACCACGATGACCGGGAAGATGGAAAAAGCGATCGCCGCATATACGTGGCCCATATTGAACTTGAGGAAGTCCGCGGATCTTAACTGCGCGATCAGGATCGGCAGGGTCTTCATCTTATCCTTATGCAGGATGAGAGCCGGTGTGAAGTAGTTGTTCCAGGAACTGACGAACGTGAAGATCGCCTGAACGGCGATCGCCGGCCTCATAAGTGGGATCGTGATCGTATTGAACGTCCTGAACTCTCCCGAACCGTCGATCCTGGCCGCTTCGATCAGGGAAAGCGGCAGCGTGGATTCCATATACTGCTTCATGTAAAAATAGGTGACCGGCGCCGCAATGGACGGAATGATCAGCGGAATGAAGTTGTTTTCCAGTTTCATCTTTCCGACCAGCTGCAGGAAACCGAGTGCGGTGACCTGCGTAGGGATCATCATAACAGCAAGAATGAAGGCGGAAATAAACTTCTTAAACTTAAAGTTATATACATGGATCGCATAAGCGGTCATCGTCGAGAAATAAGTGCACAGCACAGCGCTGCAGCTCGCGATAAACAGGGAGTTGAGCATTCCTCTTACAAAGGGCAGTGTACCGTGAAAAACGCCGTCTCTCAGGTTCTCGATCAGGTGGGTGGACGGGATAGGGGTAAAGCCCCTGGTAAGTTCACCCTTGGAGCGGGTCGCGTTGATAAAAAGGATATAAAACCAGACGATACAGAGGAAGGATACCAGGATCAGCACCGCATAAGCGATCGCTCTTCTGGCGCCGATCGGGAGGCCTTTACTTTTTTTCTTTACTGTAGTATTCATAATGCCCTCCTTACCTTTCCGTTCTGGTATTGATCCTGAACACGATCAGCGAAAGAATACCGGTGACGATAAAAAGCAGTACGGACAGCGCGCCGCCCAGACCGAAGTTCTTGCTGTACAGATGTTTGTTCAGGTACATGATCAGGGTCATGGAGCTTCTGACCGGGTTGCCTGTACCGTTTGTCAGGATCTGCGGCACATCGAACATCTGCAGGCCGCCGATCAGGGATGTGATCACGACGTACAGAAGGATGGGACGCAGGAGCGGCAGGGTGATCCTGAAGAAGATCTGGGATGCGGTGGCACCGTCAACCTGTGCCGCCTCATAGAGCGAAGGATCGATCCCCATCATACCCGCCATCAAAAGGATCGTCGTATTTCCGAACCACATAACGAAGTTCATGAAGGCGACCAGTCCGCGGACGCTCCAGATATTGGACATAAACTTGAAAGGCACTGTGAGAAGTCCGCCGCTGATCAGGATGGAGTTAATGGGGCCGCTGTCTGAAAAGAGTGTGAAAAACAGCATTGAGAAAGCGGACGCCATGATCAGGTTGGGCATGTAGATCACGGTCTTGAAGAATCTCTGAAATTTCAATCTCAGACTGGGATCCGAAAACCAGGCGCCGAGAAGCAGCGACACCGTGATCTGGGGCACGAAACCAAGGACCCACATGATCATCGTATTCTTGAAATAGATCAGCAGATCGCCGTTTGTAAACAGGGTGACATAGTTCTTGAGCCCGATAAAATTGGGGCCCACCTGCATCAGACCGGATCTGTAGTTTTCAAAAAGACTGTTGTAGAAAGTACTTACTAACGGAATGAGCTGGAAAACCGCATAGACTACAACGAAAGGTATAAGGAAGATGTATCCCCACTTGTTGTAGCTAACCACTTTTCCTCGTTTTGCATTTTCCATGTTTCCCTCCGCGGGACCGGCATCCCGTCTTTGCTGCCATTGACAGATTCCAATAGTTTTATTAACCACTTTCGCAATGATTATCGAAAAAAGCGCTTATATATGCCTGCCCGGCATGAGCCGGGCAGGCATTAGGTGTTTCAATCGTTTCTCCGATCCGTTCTACGATCGAGCCATTTTCATCGGCAGATAAGATATACCGGATCCGGATCAATATGTCAGTTTCAATATGTCAGTTTTAATATGTCAGTTTTAATATGTCAGTTCAGGATACTTCTCAACGACTGCCTTGTAGAACGCTGCGATCGCTGCGTCTTTGTCAAGCTTGCCTTCGAAGTAGTCCCTCATAGCCTTCTGGAACTCTTCGTTGCAGCCCTGATCATAAGTGGTGATCTGGTCCATGACGATCTTGTCAGCGCCTGCGCAGAACATAGCCAGTGCGTTCTGTCCGCCGAGGACCGCGTCGCCGTAGGATGTATCCGCTGCCATAGCTTCCATAGCGGGCTTGTTGTTGACGAAATCATTGTCCTGCTTCACGATGTCGATCATGATCTCTTCGTTGCAGCAAAGGGCTTTCATGATGTCAGCGATCAGGTCAGCGTTGTCGGTGCCGGCTGCCGCGCAGATCCATGTGCCGCCCCAGTTGAAGCCCTGAGGTCCTTCGGTTGCTGCCCAGCCGCCTGCGTTCGCGATGGAACCCTCGGTATCAGCTGCCATGCAGAAGTCGATCAGCCACGCGGGTCCAAAGTATGCAAAAACTTTTCCTTCAGGATAGAAGCCCTTGGACCAGTCATCGCTCCAGAGGTCGTGAGTTCCGGCATAACCTGCGTCTACGAGAGCCTTGGAGTCATCTACCCACTTGTCGATGTTGGCATCGATGTTGATCTTGCCATCCACGACCCAAGGGGAGGTTACATTGTTGGAATAGACACGGAAGGTGTCGTTGACAGAGGAAACAGCCTGATAACCGGCAGCCTTGAGCTCTGCAGCGGAGGCAACGAATGCATCCCAGTCAGCGAACTTCGCCTGGATATCTTCGGGAGCGTCGGATCCGAACACTTCCTTAGCAGCTTCGCGGTTATAGATCATGACGCCGGGGCAGCCCTGCCAGGAGATACCCTTCAGAGCGCCGTTTCCATCAGTAACAACGTCCTTGGTGTAGCCATACTGGTTCGCCAGATCCTCTTCTGTGATTCCCAGATCAGCAATAGGCATCGCATAGTCTGTTCCGATATACTTAAGCGCGTAGTCAGCCTCGATCAGGAACATGTCGATCCTGTCATTCTGCTCCGCATTCTCCATACCAAGAAGAGTCTCATCAAGGTTGTTCTGGTATGCGTTGTTCTCGTTCGGAGTGATGTTCCATGCGACTTCGACATCACCGATCTTGCCGTGTGTGGCGTCCACTTCCTCATAACCCGGATAGTGGTCTTTCACTCTGGTCTTGAACTCTTCGTTCCAGCAGTAGATGTTGAGCACGGAAGAAGGCTCTGCTTCTGCCTGCGCTTCTACAGCGGGCTCGGCAGCGGGCTCCGAAGACGCTGCGCTGGTGGATGCCGCGCTGCTTCCGCCGCATCCCATGAGTGATCCGGCTACAAGTGCTGTCGCAAGGATCAGGCTAAGTGTTCTTTTTTTCATAAGGTAACCTCCCTTTTGAGTTGCCGCACACCCTATTGTGTGACGGTTTGTTGCTTGGTGTATGCAATCCGCTGTGTTTTATATTATTCGTTCCGTATCAGCGGTATTTGCCTTTTTTGACCGTTACAGTTTTTTTGAAGCTGTGCCGAACAAGTTCATTCGGCATTCCTGTTGATATCTGCAACTGTGCTCCCTTTATACAGCTCCCCTTCGACCATGATCGGCCGAATAATCGTTGACCGCGGATGTTCGATCAACTTGATCAGGTTTTCGGCCGCCAGCCGTCCGATCTGCTCCGTGTCCTGCCGGATCGTCGTGAGCTTCGGCTCGATGTGTCTTCCGATCCTGATGCCGTCGTAACCTGCTACCGAAATGTCCTCCGGAATCCGCAGTCCCTTTTCCCTGATCGCATTGATCCCGCCGAATCCGGCAAAGTCGTCAGGATAGAGAATACAGGTCGGCGGCTCCTTCAGCTCCAGAAGTTCCAGCGTCCGCAGACGGGTCCCTTCCGTATCTCTGTAGTCAGCCTGCTTGATGTACTCGTCCGGCACTTCGATCCCCAGCTGCGTACAGGTCGTAAAGAAAGAAGAAACTCTCGACTGTGTGACTGAATTGTCGTTTCCGTGAATGTAAGCGATCTTTCTATGGCCCATCTGGTAGACGTAGTTCACAAGATCCCTCATTCCTTTTACGTTGTCAGAGATGACCGCGATCCTGTTGTTAAAGATATAGTCGATCGTCACCACCGGGATGTTGCTGTTGACCAGATCGACCACCTCCTGATCCCTGAAATCGATGCAGGCGATCACGACACCGTCGAAACCTCTGTATCTCGCCCTTTCCAGGTATGTCATGGAGTTGTTGTGGTTCTTGCTGCAGTTAACCAGCGTCAGGTCGTAATCCTTAAGTTCGATCGTTCTCTTGAAACTGTCCAGGACATTTGCAAAAAAGTCATGCGTCAGACCGCTCTGTGCTTCATCTACGAAAAGGACACCGATATTATGGGACCGGTTAGTCTTGAGCGCTTTAGCAGCGGAATTCGGAAAATATCCGAGTTCCTTAGCCTTTCTGCGTACCATTTCCTTCGTCCTCGCGCTCACGTCATGCTGATCGTTAAGCGCTTTGCTGACTGTGGCGATCGATACGTTGCAGGCGGCTGCCAGGTCTTTCATTGATACCATATTCCGCCTCCTATCTGTGTGTTATTTTCGTTGATTTCAACCCGAAGTCGTTTAAATCGCTTAAACGTTTTTGTAATTCAACTTTAGCTCTAATCTGGGATGTTTTCAAGTGCCAAAACACTGATTTTGCAAAAATTGCTGTTTTCCACAATAGTATCGCTTATTTTTTGTGCGAAATCACAGGCTGTACCATGACATTTCGTCAATTTATTCTAAAACGTTTTCGGTTTTTCTGTCATTGTCCCAATTGTGCTTGTGTTTCAGTGAATTTATAATATAAACATCCGATTTTAACGATTACTTAAGGATGATCAATGAACTGCAAAAAAACGGAGGAAACGATGAAATTCGGTTATTTCGATGACAAGAACAGAGAATATGTGATCACAACGCCCAGAACTCCCCTTCCCTGGATCAATTATCTCGGCAATCAGGATTTTTTCACACTGATCTCCAATACCTGCGGGGGCTATTCCTTTTATAAGGATGCGAGGCTTCTCCGGATCACCCGCTACCGCTACAACGACATGCCTTACGACGGCAACGGCAAATATATCTACATTAAAGATGGAAACAATGTGTGGAATCCCGGATGGCAGCCGTCCAAAACAGAGCTGGACAGCTATGAGTGCAGACACGGCATGGGCTATACGAAATTCCTGTCTTCCAAAGACGGCGTTTTTGTCAGTCAGCTGAATTTTGTTCCGATGGGAGACACCTGCGAGGTAATGCTCGTCGACATAAAAAATGATACCGACAAAGTGAAGGAACTGAAGGTTTTCCCCTATGTGGAATGGTGCCTATGGGACGCGGACGACGACCAGAAGAACTTCCAGAGAAACCTTTCTACCGGCGAAGTTGAGATCGAATCCAATCTCGGCTATGAGATCAGCGGCCTCAAAAAGCCCGAAAAGACCTCTGTCAATGATTACAGCACGCTTGACTATGCCGCGATCTATCACCGTACAGAGTACAGGGAGCGCCGCAACATGTACGCGGTCTTTTCCGTGAACCGTCCCGTCAACGGTTTCGATACGGACAGGCGCTCATTCATCGGTGATTACAGAAGCCCTTCTCTTCCTGAGGCAGTTGAAAACAGCTTCTGTAAAAACAGCGTTGCCAGCGGCTGGTCCCCCTGCGCTGTCTTCGATATCGACCTTGCGCTCGCTCCCGGTGAGAGCACGAGCCTGATCTTTCAGCTCACATATGTGGAGAATCCCGTGGAAGAGAAATGGGAGTCCTACGGTGTCATCAACAAGACCCGCGCCCATGCCATGATCCGCAAGTATCACGAGCGCTCTTCTGTCCTTACTGCTTTCGAGAAGCTCCGCAGCTACTGGAGTGAACTGCTCGGCAAATTCCACGTTGACAGTTCCCGTCCCGAGGTGGACAGAATGGTCAACATCTGGAACCAGTACCAGTGCATGATCACATTCAATATGTCCCGCAGCGCTTCTTATTACGAGTCCGGTATCGGAAGGGGCATGGGATTTAGGGATTCCTGCCAGGATCTGCTCGGTTTTGTGCACCTGATCCCCGGGCGCGCAAGGGAAAGGATCATTGATATCGCCTCCACGCAGTTCCCTGACGGCAGCGCTTACCACCAGTACCAGCCTCTCACCAAGAAGGGCAACGCCGATATCGGCAGCGGTTTTAACGATGATCCGCTCTGGCTCGTCGCTGCAGTCAGCGCCTATATCCGCGAGACCGGCGACGTCACTATTTTGGACGAATCCGTGCCTTTCGATAATGATGTTTCTCTGGCGCAGCCCCTCATGGAGCACCTGCGCAGGAGTGTGAACTACACGATCACCCACAAAGGCCCCCATGGACTGCCCCTGATCGGCCGCGCGGACTGGAACGACTGCCTGAATCTCAACTGTTTCTCCGAACACTCGGGAGAATCCTTCCAGACCTCCGGTCCCAGCGAAGGTCCTGTTGCGGAATCCGTTTTCATCGGCGGAATGTTCGTCAAGTATGCTGAGGAGTACGCGGCGATCTGCGATCTCATCGGACTCCATAAAGAAGCGGCTATGATGAGAAAAGAGCGCGACGTCATGGAGAAGACTCTTCTCACCGACGGCTGGGACGGCAAATGGTTTGTCCGCGCCTACGACGCGTTCAGTAACAAAGTGGGCTCCCATGAGTGCGAGGAAGGCCAGATCTTCATTGAACCCCAGGGCTTCTGTGTTTTGGCCGGCGTAGGCAAAGAGACCGGCGAAGCTCTGCAGGCGCTTGACAGTGTGAAGGATATCCTGGATTCCAAATACGGGATCGCTCTCTTAAAGCCTGCTTATACCAGATACCACGTGGAACTCGGCGAGGTCTCCTCCTACCCTCCCGGATACAAAGAGAACGGCGGTATCTTCTGCCACAACAACCCCTGGGTATCCATTGCGGAAACTGTCATGGGCCGCGGTAACAGGGCTTTCGAGATCTACTGGAAGACGTGCCCTTCCTGTGTGGAAGAGTTCAGCGAGATCCACAGGACAGAGCCCTATGTCTATTCCCAGATGGTAGCAGGTCCCGAAGCCCCCAACTTCGGAGAAGGCAAGAACAGCTGGCTGACCGGAACCGCCGCCTGGACGTTCACGGACATCTCCCAGTACATCCTGGGCGTCTATCCGACATTTGAAGGCCTCAGCATCAATCCCTGCATCCCGGACGATTTCGGTGATTTTGAACTGACCCGCGAATACAGGGGCGGCGTCTATCACATCAGCGTGAAGAATCCTGACCGGGTAGAAAAGGGCGTAAAGAAAATGACCGTTGACGGCAAAGAGATCGCCGGACATGTGATCCCCTTCGTCGAAGGAAAGAAAGAATACAACGTAGAAGTGATCATGGGTTAAAAATGAGCTCAGAAAAAGGGGCTTGCCGCACAAGCGTAGGTTTCAATCCTTACTGCTTGTGCGACAAGCCCTTTCATATTGCGCTTTGTTTACTGCAATGCCTGCGCGAGGTCGCTAATAATATCGTTTACATTTTCAATACCCACGGAAAGCCTGATCAGATCCGGACCGACGCCGCCGGCGATCAGTTCCTCGTCAGTGAGCTGGCGGTGCGTGGAATTAGCGGGATGAAGCACGCAGGTGTGCGCGTCCGCCACGTGCGTAGCGATCATGGCGACTTTGAGGCGCTTCATGAAGGCTTCTGCAGCAGATCTTCCGCCGTGGAGACCGAAGGAAATGACGCCGCACGTACCATTCGGCATGTATTTCTGAGCGAGGTCATAGTACTTGTCTCCGGGAAGGCCGGGGTAAGTCACCCACGCGACCTTTTCATGTGCCTGAAGGAATTCTGCGACCTTCTGCGCGTTCTCACAGTGCCTGGGCATGCGGACCGCGAGGGACTCAATGCCGAGATTTAAGAAAAATGCGTTCATGGGCGCCTGAATGGAACCGAAATCCCTCATCAGCTGAGCGGTGCACTTCGTGATGAAAGCGCCGCCCATTCCAAACTTTTCGGCATAGGTGATGCCGTGGTAGGAATCATCGGGAGTCGTAAGTCCGGGGAACTTGTCCGCATGCGCCATCCAGTCGAACTTGCCGCCGTCGATGATGGCGCCGCCGACTGCTACATCATGGCCATCGAGATACTTTGTCGTGGAGTGCGTGACGATATCAGCGCCCCACTCGATAGGTCTGCAATTGATCGGCGTGGCGAAAGTGTTGTCGATGATCAGCGGTACGCCATGCGCATGTGCCGCTTTCGCGAATCTCTCGATGTCGAAAACAGTGAGTGCCGGGTTTGCGATCGTCTCACCGAAAACAGCCTTGGTATTAGGACGGAAAGCCTGTTCCAGCTCCTCATCGCTGCAGTCGGGAGAAACGAAAGTGAAATCGATGCCCATCTTGCGCATGGTCACATTAAAGAGATTGAAAGTCCCGCCGTAGATCGTGGAAGCGCTGACCACGTGGTCTCCGCAGTTCGCGACGTTGAAGATACTGAAGAAGTTGGCAGCCTGTCCGGAGGAAGTCAGCATGCCGGCAGTGCCTCCCTCAAGCGCGGCGAGCTTTGCCGCGACCATGTCATTGGTAGGGTTCTGAAGACGCGTATAAAAATAGCCCGCAGCCTCCAGATCAAAGAGCTTGCCCATGTCCTCGCTGGTATCATATTTAAAAGTCGTGCTCTGAATGATCGGGATCATCCTCGATTCGCCGTTTTTCGGCTCATAACCCGCCTGAATGCACATTGTTTCTCTTTCCATGAACTAGATTCTCCTTTCCCGGCCGCAGATCCGTTCCGGGCCGAATGCATTTGTTCGCTATCCATCTTAAAAGAAGTCGGAGCAGATAGCAATTACAAATTTCATTGTATGCGCAAAACGGACATGATATCATAAGATTAAGTTCTGATCCACAATAATTCAACAAACAGGGCTGCTCCATACTCCGGTCAAGGCAAGCGGGGCGCTGAATATGTCGGGAGGAAACATATGGCACAGGACAATAGGATATATGTTACAGGACATATTAATCCGCATGCAGATTCTGTAGCGGCAGCGATCGGTTATGCGGCTTACAAGAGAGAACAGGGACTGGACGCAGTTCCGTGCGTTCTGGGAAAGCTCAATAAGGAATCCCGGTATCTTCTTGACCGGTTTGGTTTTGAAACACCTATGCTCCTTAAGACAGCACAGGCACGTCTGGATGAGGTGGACCTTGCATCTCCCTGCTCGATCAAACCTGACAGCACGATCTTTGAAGCTGTCCATCTGATGGAAAAAGAGAAAAGAGAAGGCTTTGCAGTCGTTGACGAAGAGAACCGCGTAATCGGCTGGATCTCCAAGTCAGATCTTGCGAAAGTGGCGCTCAGCGATACCAGTAATTCCGACGACATGCTTAAAAAAACGTCTACGGAATACATTGCGAAGACGATCGACGGCAAGATCCTCTATGACGATGATCAGAGGCACATTAACGGCATCGTCAATATTCTTACGATGTCGGATAAAGAAGACCTTGAAGATTATGAAGTCACGGACATGATCGTCATCACGGGAGCGAACAAGAAATCAGTCAAGACCCTGATCGAAAAGGGTGCAGGCATGCTGATCATCATCCGCGGGAAGGAACTGGACGACAGCATCTTGAAACTGGCCGCAGAACGTCACTGTTCTATCCTTCTTTCGGGACACGGCGCTATGAACACATCGCGCTTTCTGTATTTTGCCCCGCCTGTAAGCATGGTAATGTCCCAAAAGCCCATGAAGTTCTATGTGAATGAACTGGCGGAGGAAGCGGGAAAGAAGATGGGGCGCACGGAGTTCCGTGCGTTTCCGGTGGTCGATGAGAATGAACGTCTGGTCGGCTATGTGATGCGCCATCATATCCTCAATTACAAGGACAAACAGCTGATCCTTGTGGACCACAACGAGTTTTCGCAGTCGGTCAAAGCCATTGAGAAGGCGAGAGTGCTGGAAGTCATTGATCACCACAGAGTGACGGATTTCTCCACCTCGAAACCTGTCAGCTTCAGAAACGAAATCGTTGGAAGTACCTGCACGATCATCGCGACGATCTTCAGGGAGAACCTGGTGCCGATCGAGGCGAATCTGGCCGGACTGATGCTGGGAGGCCTCCTGTCGGATACCATGAACCTGCAGACACCCACCACGACCCGCAGGGACAGAGAGACAGCGAATATCCTCGCGGCGCTGGCCGGACTGGATCTCGATCAGTTCTCAGAGGAACTCTTCTCCGTGACAGAAGACGAAGGAGGCTCCCTGGATGACCTGATGAGCAAAGACATCCGCTTTGAGGAAGTCTCAGGGATCAGGCTGATGATCACGAAGATAAATGTACCGCAGGTCGAGCCCTACAGAGACCGGGCAGAGGTCTTTCAGCACGCGCTTGATGCGCTCACCAAGAGCAAAAATGCGGATCTCGGCATCCTGACGATCACTTCCGCTCTGGAAAACAAATCGATCCTTTTCAGCTCCGGTGAAAAGGCAGACTGGCTGCAGGAAGCCTATCCGGACGCGAAAGGTGAGACGCACAGTGTACAGGAAGGAGTGGTCTCCCGCAAGATGCAGATCCTTCCCAAGCTCACGGAAGTCATCGACAAATACGCATAAAAAATATGCATAAGAAAAAAGAGTCTGCCGCAATGCGGCAGGCTCTTTCATTTACTTATCTATTTTGTTTACCTATCTCTTCTTCCCTCAGTGCTGCGGCGGAATCGTGGACGGGACGGATTCAATTTTGAACCTGTCTTCCTTAATCACCATGCCGGTGAGACGGTTTCCGTAGACACAGCCCGTGTCCAAAGCGATCATTCCGGTCTCCGGGAGCATTCCCCAGATTCCTTCGTTAAGTACGCCCACGTTGTCCTTCCCATGAAAGTAAAGAGGGATCTTGTAAGGCGTGTGCCCCGTCATGACAAGCTTCCCGGTATAGTCCGTATCGCGTCCCCAGATCAGGGTCTCCACGTCGTTCTTTGCGGGGTCCTCGTTCTTAAGACAGGCGTGAACGCACTGGAATCTCTCCTCCGAATAATAATACGGCATCGCTTCATACCAGCTTCTGTACTCCTTGATCTTGTGCTTGTGATTAATAAAGGAGTAGACTGTCTTTTCCCCGCTGTTGTAATACCAGAGATCCTTGTGCCTTTTCGATCCGTCCAGCGAGTCGAGCATCATCTGCTCGTGGTTTCCGCGGATCATGACAAACCGCTCTCCCATCTCCTCCTTCAGGTCGTGAAGAAACACGAACAGTTCATAGATCTTAGGTCCCCGGTCGATTGTATCTCCCAGGTTGATCAGCGTATCCTTCGACTTATCGAAGGACAGCTTGTCCAATAGCTGCCTGCACTCATCAAGGCAGCCATGAATATCGGTGATGATCACCACACGCTCACTCTGCACAAAATCACCTCTTAACAGTCACATTAACAATCAGATTAACAATCAAAATATTACGGAATACAAAACATGTTTAATAACGCCATTATGAGGGAGCGTTCCGGGAAAGTCAACAAAAGCCTCCTCTGCACACATTCATCAGTCCTCAAATGTGATGGTAAGGCCGTCGTTCTCTTCACAGGCCGCGCTGCACATATGCTTCATAGCCGCGAGATATCTCGGCATACTGTCTTCGAGGTCCGCACATCCCGTAAAACAGATCAGGCAATCCTCTCCAAATTCAGGTTCTGTCAAAACATCGTACAGCGCATCGAGATTCCTTCCGTACCACTCCGGCACCGGAAGCCCTTCCACGATCCTGTCATGCACTTCCTTCCGGGTCTCCACCCCCGTAAAGTCAATGTTGTAGCTGTTCTCCATGTATCTTCTCCTTGGTGTGTCAGCGGCAGCCTCAATAGAGCTGCGTAAACGACGCATAGTGATCGCCCGTGTAATAGATCCGTCCGTCGTCAGAATAGATCAGACGCTTCTTTCCGCGGCTCTTCTTGCCGAGCGTGCCTATATCGCACTCCCGGTAATTCCCGTCCGGAAGGAGTCCCTCGTAGTTTCCGAAATAATTGCCGCCAATACACTTGCCCGGCGCGTACGGTTCCAGAGAGCCTCCGGACCACCCGAGCTTCTCCGCCTGCTTCTTGGTAATGAAATTGGGGGGCAGCTTGCCGTATACGTGGATATAGAGCGCCACGTCCTCCTTGGTCGTATAGCTTCCGTTCTTATCGATCTGAGGCAGGTCTTCCTGAGAGCCGGCTTCTGACAGTTCAGTCCCGGAAAGACCTGATTCCGGCGGAGACGTCTCTGATGGATCAGATCCTGAAGAAACCTCCTCAGGCTGTCCCGATTCGGGAGGGCCCGTTTCTGTCAGTTCCGCTTCTGCCGGATCCGTCTGGGATGGCCCGGCCTCCTGCTGTCCGCCCTCCAACGGTTCCTGTACGCTCTCTGCGACCGTTTGCAATGCGGCCGCGTTTTCCAGCGTCGTTTCGGTGCCGTGCCGGAGGCATCCTGTCAAAAGCCCGATCACCAGAAGGATCACCGGCAGGATATATGCCCAACGAATTCTCTTATTTTTTCCCATTACCGTTCCCGCCCCTTTTCTGACCTTTAATGGAAACAGATTCTACAGGAAATTATAACACACTTCCGCGGCGTATATTACTTTCTCGTCACAAACCATCTCTGATTCTCCTCGTAGAACAGGTTCACTTCCTGTCCCCCGATCATACAGGTGTACATGAGCCCCATGCCGCCCGCCTTCCGGCTGGCGCGCCGCTCACATCCCTTGACCCGGTCGATCATATACTTGCGCCCGTCTTCCCAGGTGATCCGGCAGGGCCGCAGAAAGCCGTCTCTTGTAAACTCTGCCAGAACATCCACGTAGACTTTTGACGGGTTTATATCCCCGCAGTCCCCGTAGACCCTGAATCTGCTCTCCTGTTCCGTATTCTGTTTCTGCAGCCTGTCTTCCCGGCGCCCGCTCTCCTTCCGCCTGTTCTCCTGCCGCACATACTCCTGGCGTCTTGTCGGCTGCATGCCATAGCTTCGCAGGGCATCCCTGCTGATGTTCGTATCCGTATGAGGCATCGCGTTCGTCACCTCCTGTCTGTTTCTCAAACGCCGGTGCGGTTACCCCTTTCAAAATAGCCGTGCGGGTGTACGACATGGGTCTGCGCGTCGTCTTCCGACAGCTTCGTATCCACGTGCATCAGTCCGCGCCGCACGGCCTGAAAGCCAAACCTGCTCCGGATCTCATCCACTGCGATATCCGCCCGCAGCTGCTTCTCCCGCTGCAGCGGGTCGGAAAAAAGGCTTAACTGGTATGGGTGGTCTTCTGCCATGAGGTGGGATACCCTGACCCCGATGCTGCGGACCGGCTTCTCCCATGTATAGTTCTCCCCGAACAGCCGCAGCGCCTCCTGCGCGATCTCCTCGGAGATATTGGTCGGCATATCGACCTTGTGCTGCCTTGAAAAGCCGCACAGGTCCCCGTCCCTGACATAGATCTCGATCACGTCTCCCACAAAGCCGTGTTCCCTCAGACGCGAGGCCACGCTCTCAGCGAGCATGTAGACCACCATTCTGACGTCCTGCCCGGTCGTGAGGTCCCGCGGCGTCGTAGTACTGTTTCCTATGCTCTTAACGGATGCCTCGCTCCGGTCTGCGGCAACCGGCGTCTGGTCCTCCCCCCTGGCGAAAACAGAGAGCACGAGCCCCATCTTCCCGAAGAGAGCCTGTAAGAAAAGCGGATCTGCTTCCGCAAGATCTCCTATCGTGAGGATCCCGCAGCGCAGAAGTTTCCTCTTCGTCGCACTCCCCACAAACAAAAGGTCCCCTACCGGACTCCTCCACACGATCTCCCTGTAGTTGTCCCTGTCGATCACGGTAATGGCGTCCGGCTTTTTATAATCAGACCCGAATTTCGCGTAGACCTTATTCCAGCTGACGCCGATGCTCACCGTGATCCCCAGTTCCCGCTTGATCCGGGCTGAGATCTCCTTCGCCAGATCCGGACCGCTCCCGAGGCATTCCCGGCTCTGTGTGCAGTCGATCCAGCATTCGTCCAGTCCGTAGGGCTCCACCCGGTCCGAATATTCCCTGTAGATCTCCCTCGCCGCTTCGGAAAAGCGAAAATACAGATCCATCCGGGGAGGGACGATGATCAGCCCGGGGCAGGCCTGCCTCGCCTGCCACAGTGCCGTACCGGTCTTCACCCCCGCTCTCTTCGCTATATAGTTGGCAGTCAGTATGATCCCGTGCCGCTGCTCGGGATCTCCCCCGACTGCCAGCGGTTTCCCGTCCAGTTCGGGATGATGCAGCATCTCCACACTGGCGTAAAAGCAGTTGCAGTCGGAGTGAAGGATCACTCGTTCCATAAACGCTCTTTTCCGCGATCATATATGCAAATATAGCATTCAGATCTCCACATAAGAACTCTAATTTCCATATAAGAATTTTAATTTCCTCTTGCGTTTAGTATAATTCGAACGTATATTCGTGTCAAGGGGATTTTTGCATTGACCGGCGCAGCGGGCGGGGATATGATAGAGGAAACAAAGGAAATTAAATTTCCTCATATTCCCATTACAGAAGAATGCTGGTTGCAGGAGGAAGATACCAATGACTTTCGGAGAAAAGATAAAAGAACTGAGGACGAAGCGCGGCCTTTCCCAGGAGGAGCTGGCGGCGAGGACCGGCGTGACCAAACGCACGGTGCGCAACTGGGAGACGGAAGGGAAATATCCCCGCACACGGGACCTGTATTCGAAACTGGCGGCCGCCCTGGACTGCAACGAGGAGTATCTCCGCGGCGAGCAGGAACTGTTTCTGACCAGGGCTTCCGAGGAATTCGGAACGCGCGGGCAGCGGCAGGCGCAGGCCTTTTTAGACAGTACCCGGGCGATGTTCGCCGGAGGCGATCTCTCCCCCGAGGATATCGACACGATCGGCAGACACTTCATGGAGATGTTCTGGGAAGCCAAGGAAAACGCGAAGAAATATACGCCGGTGAAATACAGGCAGGACGGCCCGGACGAGGCTCCCGGCGCGGCTCCCGGGACTCCCGGAGCGGGCTCCGGAAACGGCTGAGGAGGTATCGGTATGAGCAGGCTTTATATCTGCCGGGAGGTCGAAAAGCTTGTCCGCCGCCACGGCACCCGCGACCCCTTCGCTCTGCTCGATGCCATGAACGTTCAGGTGCGTGTCTATTTTGACCTGAACTGCACAAAGGGCTTTACGCGCTATTTTCTGCGCCGCTATTTTGTCGGCATCAACGGAAATCTCTCCGAGGCCGGCCGGCGGATCGTGGCAGCCCACGAGCTGGGGCACATCGTGCTTCATTCGGAGGCGCTCAGGACATCGCCCCTCTTTGACACAGCCGTATACGACAAGCGAAGCAGCACGGAATACGAAGCCAATCTGTTCGCCGCAGACCTGCTTCTTACAGACAGCGAGGTGCTGGAGACAGCCGGGATGCCGGACACAGATTTCCTTAGCCTGTGCAGCATTCTGGGCACAGAGCCGGGGCTTATGAATTTCAAACTGCTGAGTATGCGGAAAAGGGGACTGCACGTCCCTCTTTCGGGGGAATGCGACAGCCGCTTCCTTGACAGGAATCCTATCTGACAGGAATTTCATCTAACGGGAAATCACTCTAACTGAAGCTATACCCTGACTGTAACTTTAACATCCCTCGATCTTTACCTGACAGGAACTCCCGGTCAGACCTTTAAGTGACGTATACAGCTGTGAACTGCCGTTTGCGGCAGAACTGATGTAACGCACTGTTTTTGCTCATCGGATCCGGCCGCAGGCCGAACCTTCCATGTTCATATAACAGATCTTTTAAGGTTATTCTCCTGTCGTACTCCTCCGCCTATAATGGTGTCATGGAGAGGTTTATAGATATGTATAAAACAGAGAATTTAGTAAAAGAAGATATCGGAAAAAGAGTTTCGTCCCTGAGAAAGAGGAACGGCATGACGCAGGAAAATCTGGCTGAACTTCTGGACTGTTCCGTCAAGCACATCAGCCACGTAGAACGGGGCACCGCGCTGCTGTCCCTGGAAAAATGCATCTTTCTGAGCGACTATTTTCACTGCAGCCTCGACTACCTTCTCAGAGGGAAGGATCCTGAGAATGTCGCCAATGCCCTCCCCTCCCACATCATTGAGATCCTGCGCAGCAAGAACAACGCTGAGCGCGATCTTCTCCTCGCGTACCTGAACCTGTACTCCAGGATCAGGAAGACTTCAAACAACGAAGAAAAATCATAAACAGAATAAATAGAGAAATCATAAACAGAGAAATGAACACGGGCAACAAAAAATGCATCCCTTCCGGGATGCATTTTTACATCTGTGCTGTTTCTCAGAGCATATGCGCCCTGAGCTCCTCTCCGCTCATGGGGGAGAGATACGCCGGAGCGATGTCGAGGACTGTCCTGCCGCCGCACTGGCCTTCCTTGTTCAGCCTGTAAGCAGCCCTCGCAAAGGCCACAAGGACGCTGCCGGTGAACTCCGGATTGGAATCCAGTTTCAGGGAATACTCGATGACATGCGTGTTCTCGCTGTCCGCGCCTGTCACGCCGGAGTACAGGACGCTTCCGCCATGAGGCAGTCCCGCGTGGTCGCGCGCCATCTCCTCCGCAGAGATGAAGTGTACGGTGGTATCGTACTCGTCAAAATAGTTCGGCATGGTCTTGATCTCGTTTTCGATTCTGGCAAGATCCGCGCCTTCTGCGGCAACAACAAAGCACTCTCTGGTGTGCTTCTCTCTCGTGGTCAGTTCAGGCGCTTTGCCTGCGCGGACAGCTTCGAGCGCTGCCGGTACCGGGATCGTGTACTGCCTTGCGTCCAGCACGCCGTCGATCCTCCGGACCGCGTCGGAGTGGCCCTGGCTGACGCCCTTGCCCCAGAAGGTATAAGGCGTGCCGCCGGGAAGCACTGCGCTTGCATAGACTCTGTTCAGGGAGAACATGCCGGGATCCCAGCCGCAGGAAATGATGCCGATCTTGCCGGCTTTCTTCGCGGCAGCGTCCACATCCGCGAAGTGCTCCGGGATATGGGCGTGCGTGTCAAAACTGTCGATGATATTGTAAAGAGCGGCGTACTTGGGCCCCTGCACCGGCAGATCCGTGGCGCTTCCGCCGCAGAGGATCAGAACATCCATAGGAACTTCCTGATTCACCAGCGCGTCTTCGCTGTAAACGCTGACGCCGGGAGTCTTGATCTTGACCTTCGCGGGGTCGCGGCGTGAAAATACGCCGACCAGCTCCATGTCAGGATTGCGGCGGATCGCCTGTTCGACGCCTCTGCCAAGGTTTCCGTATCCGAAGATTCCTACTCTGATCGCCATCTCAATGTCCTCCATTCGCAAATTTTGTATACAATAATACTAAAACAAAATCTAAACAAGAATATACACGTTTTTTTGAGCGATGGCAAGAAAAAGTGTTGTATATTTATGCAGTTGTTGATCCGGTGTCAAAACACTGCCGTCCGGGCGCAGGCAGGATCGCGCGTATTGTATTCCCATTTTTTGTGCAGTATACTCTAAACTGAACCGCAGTTTTTCCCGGAAAGGACCTTCTCTCATGACCAAAGCAGACAAGCTTCTTGTGAACGATATACGAAACATCCTTGAGAACGGCTACAAGGACGTCAATCCGCGCCCCGTGTACGAAGACGGTACGCCCGCCTATACGATCAGCGTGAACCACGTGATGCGCAAATATGACCTCAGCAAGGGGGAATTCCCCATCTGCACGCTGCGCCGGCAGGCCTGGAAGACCGGGATCCGCGAGATCTTCACGATCTACCAGCATCCGACGAACATCCTCTCCGAAATGGCGGAGCTGGGCGTCACCTGGTGGGATCCGTGGGACATCGGAGACGGCACGATCGGTCAGAGGTACGGTGCTACTGTTAAGCGCTACGACCTCATCCACAAACTGATCGACGATATCAAAAAAGATCCTTACGGCAGACGCAAAGTCGTCTCCCTCTGGCAGGAGACGGACCTTCGGGAGACTCCCGGACTTGCGCCGTGCGCGTTCCTCACCATGTGGAATGTGCGCGGGAAGTATTTGGATATGAGCATGATCCAGCGAAGCGGCGACATGCTGACGGCTTCCGGCGCGGGAGGTATCAACGAGATCCAGTACGCTGCGCTCCTTATGATGATCGCGAAGGTGACCGGCTATGAACCCGGCGTCTTCACACACTTCGTCGCAAATGAGCAGATCTACGACCGCCACATGGACAACGCGCACGAGATGCTCCGCCGCGCAAAGAGCATGGCAGACGATAAACAGCAGCCCGTCCTCGTTCTTCACAAGGAAGCAGGCTGCAGGTTTGAAGACATTACGATCGACGACTTTGAAATGTTCGACTACTCCCCCATGAAGCCGCAGCTGAAATTCGAACTTGGGATCTGAGGGTCAGTCCTTCCAGACATCCGTGTTATCAAGACCTATGCTGGATTCGTGGAAGACCGGGTCGAGGCCGCGTTCCATCTGCGACTCGTAGTCATCGAGCGCCTTGAAGGCGATATTTCCGAGGAATACGATCGCTATGATGTTGACGACGGCTTCGAGGCCCATGGTGATGTCCGCAAGGCTCCACGCGACGTCCAGGCTGTTTCTCGCCCCGACAAAGACCATGAGCGCCGCAAGGACGCGGAAAACGGTCATCGCTACGGGGTTCTTCGTGATGAAGAGGATGTTTGCCTCTGCATAGAAATAGTTTCCGATGATGGACGTGAACGCGAACAGGCAGACGATGACCGTCACGAAGTGGACGCCGACCGGACCGATGACCCTCGCCACGCACTGCTGCAGCAGCGGGATCCCGGAATAGCCTGTACCGGTCCAGTCGCCGGTCAGAAGGATCAGAAACACCGTTGTCGAGCAGATGAGCAGCGTGTCGATATAAACGGAGATGATCTGCGCAAGGCCCTGTTTTGCCGGATGAGAGACGGTGGCGGATGCGCTCGCGTTGGGAGCGGATCCCATACCTGCTTCGTTGGAGAACAGTCCGCGCTTGATGCCGAGCACCATGCATGATCCGGTGAAACCGCCGAAAATGGACTTGAAGTTGAACGCGTCGGCCAGGATGATCGCCAGTACGCCGGGGATCTTCGTGATATTCGTCACGATCACAAAAATGCCGATCAGGATGTACATTCCCGCCATTGCGGGGACCAGTACGGAAGAGAGCTTCCCGATGACATCTCCCGCGAAGAAGATATAGAGCGCCGCGATCGCAAGGACGAGACCGATCGCCGTGGGAAGGATGCTCGTCTCGATGTCCGTGGTATAGATCGCGAAAGCGGACACGATATTATACGCCTGCAGCCCGTTGAACCCGAAAGCGAACGTCGCGATCAGGGAGATCGCGAAGATGATACCGAGCCATCTGGCGTGCAGCGCCCTCTCGATATAGTAGGCAGGGCCTCCCTTGAAGGAGTCGCCCTCTTTTTTCTTGTAGATCTGTGCCAGCGTGCTCTCCACGAACGCGGAAGCGGAGCCCAGGACTGCCATGAGCCACATCCAGAAAGCCGCGCCGGGCCCTCCGAGAATGATCGCGGTAGCTACGCCGGCCATGTTGCCGGTGCCGACACGGGAAGCAGTGGCGATCATCAGCGCCTGGAAAGAGGAGACGCCCTTATCGCCCTCTTTCTTCTCCATCATGCATCGCAGCGCGTCTTTAAAACGGCGGATCTGCACGAACCTGGTGCGGATCGTAAAATAGATGCCGCTTCCTGCTAAAAGGTAGATCAATAGCCATGTGTAAAGCACGTCGTCTATCTGTGTCAGTGTTTTGGCCAAATCCATAGTCTCCTCTTTTCTTCTTTCTTTTCAAGCGCAACAATACTACAATAATAGCAAACCAGAATCTGTTTTGTAAAACTACTATGATAAAACAGGAGGAAAAACATGAAAGTCGTCATTATGGAATCTCTCGGCATTCCGGAAGCCGAGCTCAAAGCCTGCCAGAAGCCCTTCGAGGACAAAGGCGTCGTATTTGAATCTTTTGCAAAGACCGGAGACAAGGACACGCTGATCGCGGAGGCGAAGGACGCGGACGTCATGATCCTCGCCAATATGCCCATGAGCGCGGACGTGCTGCGCGCGTGCCCGAACCTGAAGTTCATCGATATCGCCTTCACAGGCGTCGACCATGTGGGTCTTGATGCGGCAAAAGAGAGACAGATCGCAGTGAGCAATGCCTCCGGCTACTCCAACGAAGCTGTCTCCGAGCTGGTTCTCGGCATGGTGCTCTCCCTCGCCCGCAATATGCGCGAAGTGGAAGGCAGATGCCGCGAAGGCAAGACCAAGGACGGCCTTGTCGGATGGGAACTTAAGGGCAAGACCGTCGGTATCATCGGCCTTGGAAAGATCGGAAGCCGCACGGCGGAACTCTTCCACGCGTTCGGCTGCAGGATCCTTGCGCAGAGCAGGTCGATCCACAAGGATGTTCCTTCCTATGTCAGCCAGGTCTCACAGGAAGAGCTTCTTAAGAACGCCGACATCGTCGTGCTGCACTGCCCTCTGAATGACTCCACGAGAGGCATGATCAATGCGGGGAAGCTCGCGTTGATGAAGCCCACCGCAATGCTGATCAACGTAGCGCGCGGCCCTGTCGTAGTCGAGAAGGACCTCGCGGAAGCGCTGGAAAAGGGCGTGATCGCATGCGCCGGCATCGACGTGTTCGACAAAGAGCCGCCGCTCGACGTGGCCTCTCCGATCCTCGCGGCACCGAATGTCCTCGTGACGCCTCACGTCGCGTTTGCGACGAAAGAGTCCATGTCGCTCCGCGCGAAGATCGTCTTCGAGAACCTGCAGAACTGGATGGACGGAAAACAGAGCAACGTGGTGATGTAATTATGAAAAAAATAGCAATACTGGGTTCCACAGGATCGATCGGAAGACAGACTCTGGACGTGGCGAGGGAACAGAAGGATATTGAAGTCGCTGCGCTCTGCGCAAGGAAAAGCGTCGGCCTTATGGAGGCACAGATCCGCGAATTCAAACCGAAAAAGGCAGTGATGTGGGACGAAGACGCCGCCAGGGATCTTCGTGTCCGCGTCAGGGATATGGATGTTGAAGTGCTCGCCGGAATGGATGGGATTCTGGAAGTGGCCTCCATGGAGGGCTATGAGTATTTTGTCACAGCGATCATGGGAATGGTAGGCGTAAGGCCTACCGTCGCCGCTATCGAATCCGGCAAAAAGATCGCCCTCGCCAACAAGGAAACGCTGGTCACGGCCGGGCATATCATCATTCCCCTTGCGGCAAAAAAAGGCGTCCCGATCCTTCCCGTTGACAGCGAACACAGCGCGATCTTCCAGTCTCTTAACGGCGAGACCGGGAACCGGATCGCCAAGATCTGGCTCACCGCGTCGGGCGGCCCGTTCAGGGGCAAAAAAGCGGAGGATCTTGTAAATGTCGGGCCTGAGGATGCCCTTCGCCACCCCACATGGTCGATGGGGCCCAAGATCACCATCGACTCCTCTACCCTTGTCAACAAGGGGCTGGAAGTGATCGAAGCGCGGTGGCTCTTCGACGTCGATCCCTCGCAGATCAAAGTCCTGGTCCATCCCCAGAGCGTCATCCACTCGATGGTGGAGTACGAGGACGGCGGCATCATTGCGCAGCTTGGTACTCCCGATATGCGCCTTCCGATCCAATACGCCCTGTATTACCCGGAGCGCCGCCCCATGTCCGGAAGCAGGATGGACTTTTACGCGCTGGGGCAGATTACTTTTGAAGAGCCGGATATGGTGACATTCCCCGCGCTCCGTCTCGCTTATGAGGCGATCGAAAAGGGCGGCAACCTTCCCACGGCATTTAACGCCGCAGACGAATTCGCGGTCGCCGCTTTCCTTGACAAAAAGATCAGATATCCCGAGATCACGGAGATGATCCGTTACAGCATGGAGAACTGCCGTTTCCTTGAGGATCCCACTTTGGATGAAGTCTTCGAGACGGAGAAGGAAGTGCAGGATCTGCTCTCGAAGTGGGCCTGACAGCGTTTTGACCGATTCCCTGTTACTACAAAAAAAGGATGCCGCATGGCATCCTTTTTACTTTATGTTCTCATTTCAATGTCCTGTCCAGGATCTTTGATACAACTGTCTCCGCATCTATTCCGGTCAGGCGGCACAGCTCCTCTGAGGATCCGTGCTGCACAAATCCATCCGGAATGGCGATCTCAAGAAGGTTCACAGCAAGGCCGGCCTGCGTATACCATGCTGCAACATGCTCTCCGAAACCTCCGCTGTACACATTCTCCTCCATGGTAACGATGAGGGAATACTTTCCTGCGGCTTCCCGCAACAGTTCCGCATCAAGGGGCTGCACAAAGCGCGCATTGGCAACAGAGCAGGCCATTCCGCGTTCCCCCAGGACAGCGAGCAGAAGGATCCCGTTCTCATCGCCGATGACCTCCGCCTTCCCCTCTTTGATGGGAGCGCGGAATTGACTAAGGCCTTCATAGGCTGCTCCGCGGGGATAGCGGATCACGGCGGGGCGTCCGAGATCTACCGCAAACCGCAGCATGTCCCGAAGCTCCTGTCCGTTTTTAGGTGCCATAACTGTGAGTCCCGGTATCGTCGAGAAGTAGGAAAGATCAAAGATACCCTGATGCGTCTCTCCGTCGGCACCTACCAGTCCCGCTCTGTCCACGGCGAACACG
>CACXMK010000022.1 GCA_902768735.1 uncultured Lachnospiraceae bacterium
TTCCGCCATAAGGGCCGGCAGGGGCGCTGCCCCAAAGAGACTCCGCCTCTGGGGATTCATTGTGCTGGCGGGTCTTGGCGTTTTTGCCATCCTCGTGGACTCCATTATACTGGTCTTAGCACTGTTTTTTAACAACGGGGACATAGAGGTCATGCTCAAAATACCGGACATGGCCGTTACCCTGATCGGTGATCTCACAGGATTTTTGATTCAGATCCAGCTGACGCACGCTGCGGTCCAGGTCCGCAAGCTGACGAAGGAGCAATATGCAGATTGATTTTCACTACTACGCGACGTATTGCGCGGCCCATATTGCCGGCTATTCCCACGAGGAGAGCCTCGCTGTCTGCTACAGCGCGCAGTTCGTGGACTGCTGCTCCCGGACGCTGCTTGGCCGGATCGGCGGACCTTCTTCCGCGGCGACGACCCAGCTCCAGCTCGAGATGATGGAAGCCCGGACGGACATGCCCGGCATTCAGGACATCACGAGGATCTGGTCCTCGTTCCATTTCCTGCCCCGCAACCTCGGCGCGGAGATCCCGCGCGGCTCGAAGATGTACAAGAACAAGTACCGGCTGATCTGCGGGCCCAACGGCGACCTGCTCGCCGAGACCGTAAATCTGGCAAAACACAGAGGCCTCCAGGCGGCCGGCATCGCCATGCATGTTTTGGCAGATACGTGGGCGCACCGGTATTTTGCCGGAACGCCGTCAGTGGTCATCAATAATACGGATTCGTTCTTTTATGAGCTGGTGCCGGACGAGGGGGCAGCTGCGGGCGATGGCGAGGCGGCTGCGGTTGACGGTGCGGCAGCGGGCAGCGCCGCGGTGGGCCGGAAGTATAAAGAACGGCAGATCGTGTTCAAGCACAACCCGGCCGAAGCGGACGATATCGAGACGGGCGCGTACATCAACACGCTCTTCCAGTTCAGCGAGAACTCGGTCATGAGCCTCGGGCACGGGAGGGCAGGGCACCTGCCTGACTACAGCTTTGCGCGGTACAGATACCTGCCCGCGTGGGGCAATTACAGGGAAGTCGTCAAGGACAACCCGTCAGATTATTATCACGCGTTCTGCCAGATGATCTGCGCGCTGAAGTTCTTGCGCGGGGAGAGCGGGCCTGAAGCGGGCGAGGCTGCGGCGGAGCAGGCCGTGTCAGGGCAGCCCGATGCGGGGCAGTCCAATGCAGGGCAGCCCGCGGCGGAGCAGCCTGAAGCCCGGCAGTTCGCGAAAGACCGCTACGACTGGGAAGCGGCCGCGCCGTATGAGGCGCGGATCAAAGCGATCCTCGAAACGCGGCAGCTGGATTCTTCCGCGGACTGGAAGGCGTTCGGCGAGTCTTTGTCCGGGCAGGAGATTCCGGATTTTGACATTGAACAGTACAGCCGGGAATATATGGATGCTGCCGGTGACGCGAAGGACAAGACCTTCCTGGGGCAGTTCATCGCGGCGGCGATCCGGCAGAAGAGCATGGTGACCGAAAGGATCTTTAAATCCGGAAACCTTCTTGCAGGGTACACCATTGACTACAGTGAGAAGGGGATCAGCGCGATCCGGGATGCCAAGATGCTTATCGGCGCGGCGAAGAAAGGTAGGGAGAAATGAACAGGCTGCAGCGGATCAGGAGTTTTCTCTCAGGCATAGTGATGCTGCTGGGCGGGGTGGCGCTGATTTTCTTTGAGGATAAAAGCCTTACACTGATCACATTGATCATTGGAATCTCGCTTCTGGTCATGGGATTGAACGCGCTCTTTTACTATTTTACTATGGCGCGATATATGGTCGGCGGAAAAGCGGCGCTGGTATCTGCGCTGTTTATGCTGGATTTTGGCGCGTTCACAATAGCGATGTACGACGCGTCGCGGCTGGTGACCCTGATGTATCTGACAGGGCTGTACGCCTTCACGGGGCTGGTCTCCATCCTGCGCGCGATCGAGATCAGGCGGTACAAGGGGCCGTGGAAGCTGCGGCTCGCGCAGGGCGTGGGAAGCGCCGTGATCGCGGCGGCGTGCATTTTCTCAAGGGGAGACGGAGCTCTGCTGGTGCTCCTGTATTCGGCGGGACTCATCTATTCGGCGATCCTGCGGATCATCGCGGCATTTCGGAAGACGGAGCTTGTGTTTGTGCAGTGAGCCAAAGGGACAGACCCTTTGTCTCAAAGGAGTATAAAGAGTGAAAAATAACGCCGATGCGTTATTTTTCACTCACAAGGTTTGCGTCGAAGCGCCGCAAACCTTGCGGATCGCATCGGAGAATTCGCCTTCGCGAAATTCTCCTCGCGGTCTCAGCGCAAGCGCTTCGACATGGTGAAAAGAGTGAGAAACCGGAAAAGAAATCGCTTTCAATTTGATAGGGAATGGCTGGAGCCGCTGTACATCGTCCTCCTGACGGTGTTCGGGATCGCGTCGCTGTTCCGCGGCTGCAGCGCGCGGTCGGCGGAGGTCTCCGGGATCGCGGCTGAGGAGCGGATCGAAGCGTCGGTGAGTCCGGGCGAAGCGGCAGGCACAGCGGTCCTTTATACAGATGGCCAAAACACTGACACCCCCAGGCCCAATCCGGACGCGTCTTCAGAGGATGACGAAGAGGACGATGAGGATGAGCCTCTGCTCAACGGGGCTGTGGCGGACATGCCATGGGAAGAGCTGGTCGACGAGAGTTCTTCTGAGAAGAATAAGGCTGACGGGGGCACATCCTCCGGCAGCTCTTCTGTTGGGAATAAGGCCGACGGGGGCACATCCTCCGGCAGCTCTTCTGTCGAGAGCAGATCCACCGGGAATTCTGCTGCGGAGAGCGTGCCCGCCGAAAAATCCTCCGGCAAGAAAAAATCGAAAAAGAGCAAAAAAGATGTGCGCAAGAACATTTTTGACCCGGCAAAGTTCGGATATGTGAGCGATACATCGCCGAATATCACGTATTTTGACGACGATTTCGAGGCGCTGCAGGGGATCGACGTGTCTGAGCACCAGGGCGTGATCGACTGGCAGGCCGTCGCGGACGCGGGATACAAGTTCGTCTTCGTGCGCGTGGGCTTTCGCGGCTACGGCGAAGAGGGAACGCTCAACGAGGACTCGCTGGCGATCAATTACATGAAGGGCGCCGAGAAGGCGGGACTGCAGGTCGGCGCGTACTTTTTCTCGCAGGCGATCAGCGAGGCGGAGGCGGTGGAAGAGGCCGAATTCGCCGCGGAGATCATCAAGCGCTCCGGCGTGACACTGGACCTGCCGCTGGTCTATGACCCGGAAATCGTCCAGGGAGTCGAAGGGCGCGCGAACAAGATCACGCGGAGGCAGGTGAGCGCCAACATGAACGCGTTTGCCGAGGCGGCGCAAAAGGCGATCAACTGCAAAGTGGCGCTGTACGCCAATCTCTACTGGGAGCAGTATCTGTTTGACGCGGACACGCTCGACAAATACGAGATCTGGTACGCGGACTACCAGAGCGTACCGGAGTCGCCGTACCACTTCACGTGGTGGCAGTACTCGGAGCACGGGACCGTTCCCGGGATCAAAGGAGATATGGACCTCAATCTGTGGATCCGGAGGATGGATTAAAGATGCGCCAAGGGAGACAGGCTGCGCACCGGCGCGGCCTGCTGACGGAGCCGGGGGACAGACCCTTTGGCTCAGAGAAATCGCGCACAATCTTTTTGTGTCAAAGGGTCTGTCCCTTTGGCCCGGTCGGAAAGGCAAATGAAGCACAACTGCGTTATTTCAAGGCTTAAAGAACCGAATATCGCCCGCAGGTACATGATCGAGTTCGACCAGAACCTGATCAACAACATAAGGGTCCTCTGCACAAAGCAGCCGGAGACGGTGAAATACTTTGTGCCGGAGGAACTTTTTCTTGCGCTCAGAAACGGCTATCCGGTTCCATTGGTCGCAAAGTGCTATGACAAAAAAGCGGGGCGCCTGCTTTCGATCGACCCCCTGAAGGTCCTCTCCGAGCAGCTCGGGGAAGCGCCGGGCGTCATTCCTGCCCCACAGGACGTGGAGATCTGGCTGTACGTGAAAGGATATGCGCTGCCGGACGTCGGGGACACCACGGGATTTATTCCGAAGGAGTACCGCGGGAACCTCGGGACCCGCATCCGCGAGGAGAAGCCCGGCACATCCTATACAACATACACCTACACCGCTCCCCGCAGGCCTCCCAAGCGGTCCACGATCATTACGGCGGTGATCGCCGCTGTCCTGATCCTCGCGGCGGCCGGCGTGTGGCTTATGAAGGACGTCTCCGTGCGTCACTTTGGCGAAGCCATGAACGCGGCGAAATATTCTGAGGCGGTGCTCTTCTACAACGAGAGGATCCTGGGGCATCCATCCATGGAGGCAACTGCGGATCCGCAGATCGAAGAGGCGGTCAGCATGATCGAAGCGGGCTACCTGTCGCAGACCAAGGGGTATGAGGAGGCGAGGAGGGGGCTCAGTGTTTTGACAGGGGTCAGGAAGGAGGAGCTCGCGCAGATGGCGCAGGACGCGCTCGATACGATCGACGCGTACGAGAGCGCGGCGGCGACCTACAACGAGGGCCTGGAGGCCATGAAAAACGGCGACTACGTGGGCGCGATCGGGGCGTTCCGGGAGGTTTTGGAAGCGCCCGGCAACCGGGACGACGCGCAGGCGCAGTTCGACCTCTGCGTCGACCGGATCGTAAAAGCGGCCGCCGGCATCGCGTCGGAGGAGGAGTACCCGGACGCGGCGGCGAAGATCGAGGCGGCGCTCGAGATCCTGCCGGATGATACGCGGCTTACAGAAGGCCGTGACGCCTGTCAGTCAAAATACCGGCAGCTCGTCGTGACCGGCGCCATCACTGCGGCGGATGAGCGCATTGCGGAGGGAGACTTTGCGGGCGCGTTCGCGCTGATCGAGGAGGGGCAGGGAAAGATCTTTGCTGCGCAGGCGGCGCAGGAGCAGCAGGCATCTGCGCAGGCCCCTGCATCTGAGGAAGCGCAGAGTGAGGCGTCTGAATCTGAGGGTGTGCAGAGTGAGGCGTCTGAATCATCGCAGGTGAAGCCTGCCCGCGACAGCAAGCTGGAGCTGAAGGCGGAGGAATACAGGCGGGGGTTTGTGTGTTTTGTCACAAGGGGTGTGTGCGCGAAGGTCGACGAGGGCGACTGGGACGAAGCGCGGGCGCTGATCGGGGAGTCGCAGGAGATCCGCGAGTGCGGAGAGTTCGAGGCGCTGCGTGACCAGGTCGACGATGCTGAGGACCGGTCGTCGGCGCGGGTAAGGGCATACATCGCCGACAAGGCTGCCGAGATGCAGAAAAAAGGGACGATCAAGAAAAAAGGACAGGTCGTCAGGTATACATTCAAGGCGGCGGAGAGCGGGCCGCACCGGGTCCTGCTCTCGAAGATCGCAAAGGGCCTGAAGGCGCAGATGGCGATCCTCGCGCCGGATGGGAGCGAGCTGTGGCGGAGCGCGGCGGTGACCGCCGGCTGCGGGACGACCTGCAGCCTGGAAAAAGGGAAGACATATTCTGTGGAAGTCCTCGGCGTCGAGGGCAAGGGCACCTATTACTACACGGTGCGGCAGCAGAAGGCTGTGCGCGACATCTCGTCTTACGACGTGGTGAGCGACCGCATGGAGTTTCCGGGGCAGAAGATCGCGTACACGTTTGACGCCGGTCAGAGCGGCAATTACAGGCTCGACCTCGTGGATGTGTCGTCGGATCTGAGCCTGAACATCGGGATCTATGACCCCATGGGGAGCAAGGTGGCTTCCGAGAAACTGTCGGACGGGGACGGCATGACGTTCCGGCTGGATCCGGGATCGGGGTGCGAGATCCGGGTGGCGCAGGTTGGCGGGGAATCCGGCAGCGATCAGGATGGCAGCGGTTCAGGTGTTGCGTCGTCCGGCGACGGTGATGCAGGTGATTCCGGCAGCGGTTCGGGTGCTTCGCAGTCCGGAGGACTCGGCGAATACACGCTGCGGCTCAGCAGGCCTTCTGCATCGGAGGACATCACCGGGAAGAATATCATTGCCGGTGAGATCACATACAAGGACCAGCGGAACACTTACAAATTCACGGCACCGGGGGACGGAAACTATCGCGTCACACTTGGAAACATGCCCGACGGATGCCGCTTCAGGCTCTATCTCTACGACTCGCTCGGCTACAAGGTCGGCGGAGATGACAGCCTGGAGAGCGGGGACGCCGTGACCGTGGAGCTGGCGGGCGGACAGGCTTACGAGATCCAGCTGACGCAGGGCAGAGAAACCGGAGGGTATACGCTCACTTTGTGCGAGGAAGAGTGATGTAGCAGACAGATGACCAGGGCTTGCGCCGTGGTCATCTTTTTTGTATAGATAGCAGGCAATCGGCACTTACGGCCGCAGGAAAAGTGTAAGTGCAAACAGAAAAATGAACGTCCGGCATTTACAAATGATTCTGCAATGGAAACCATCCGACGCGCTGTGTATAATAGAGAGTGAGCAATTTTTTGGCAAAATGGATAAGAAGGCATTTGATATACATAAAACAGTAATCCCCGAGTACCTGGAAGGAGGAACCACTATGAAGATCACATGGATCGGACACTCTTGTTTTAAGATCGAGGAAGGCGGATGCAGTATCGTGACTGACCCCTATGACGACAACTATGTCCCCGGGCTGGGGCCGGTCAGGGAGAGCGCGAATGAAGTGCTCTGCAGCCATCAGCACGGCGACCACAACGCGAAGCACCGGGTGACCATGATCTCCGGCGGCGCGAATCCTTTTAAGGTCACGAAGATCGAGACCTATCACGATCCGAAGAAGGGCGCGCTGCGCGGCCTCAATACGATCTATGTCATCAGCGCGGGCGGAAAGAGGATCGCGCACTTCGGCGATCTCGGATGCGAGCTGGAGAAAGAGCAGCTGGAGCAGCTGCAGGGACTTGATCTCGCGATGATCCCGGTGGGCGGTTATTACACGATCGACGCGGCGCAGGCGGCGGAACTTGTGGCAAAGATTGGGCCGAGGCATGTGATCCCGATGCACTTCCGCGCTGAGAACGGCAAGTTCGGTTTCCCCGTGATCGGAACTGTGAAAGAGTTCACCGATAAGATGGAATCTGTGATCTATACCGGCAGCAGCAAGCTGGATCTCGACAGGGCACCGGAAGAGCAGGTCGTTGTGCTCATTCCGCAGAATGCCAAACTGTAAATAAACGACCTCTAGGGTGGGGTTTCGTCTGGGGCGGTTTTGGGACAGGTGTCACAAAACGACCTCTGGGGTGGGTTTTCGTCTGGGAGGGAACAAGATGTCTTTTTCTGTTTTTGCGGATGGCAGCGCGAATCTGCCGAAAAAGATGCTGGAAGGGATCACCCTTCTGCCTTGTGAGTATACGGTCGATGGCGAGCCGCGCGAGTATTGGGGCGACGTCGACGACTTTGACGGGCACGCGTATTACGAGAGTCTTAAAAACGGCAAGAGAATCGGCACGAGCCTCCTCAACGCCACGGTTTTTATGACATACTTTACGCCGGTCCTTGAGAGCGGGCAGGACATCATCTACGTCTCGATGAGCTCCGGGATCAGCGGCACCTACAACGTCGCGGCGACCGTCGCCCGGGAACTGATGGAGGAGTTTCCCGGCCGCTTTGTCCACATCGTGGATTCCCACGGCTGCGGGTTTGGCCACGGCATTCTTGCTGTGCGGGCCGCGAAGCTCAGCCGCGAGGGCGTGGACGTGAGGACTGCAGCTGCCATGATCGACGCCGAAGTCCCGCACGCATGTCAGTATTTCACCGTGGACGACCTGAACTTCCTCAAGCGGACAGGGCGCGTCAGCGGCTTTACCGCCATGATCGGGACGGCGCTCAACATCAAGCCGATCCTCTACGGGGACAGCACCGGCCACATCGTCGCCTGCAGCAAGGTGAGGGGCAGGAAGAAAGCCATTGAAGCCATTGTGGCAAAATACAGGGAGAAGAAGATCGATTCCCCTGAGCAGATCATCTGCATCTCCCACGGGGACTGCATTGAGGACGCCAATCTTTTGGCATCGCTCGTTCAGAAAGAGACGCCCGGCATTCCGATCACGATCTGCCAGCATGAGCCGTTCTCGGGTTCGCACGTAGGGCCGGGAATGCTGGCGCTGTTCTTCAGAGGAACGGAGAGATAAATACGAATGAGAAACAATGAAAAATGCGCGATCCTGACGGCGGGCGCCGCTGTGAGCAAGGTGGCAAACGCCGCGGTGAACAAATTCGCGGGCGGGGAGGCGCGCAAAGGAATCGAATTTTTATATGCGGAGCGCGTGCGGCAGCTCTTTTTCAGAAACGATGAGATCCGGGACCGGGGGCTGACCGCGCCGGACGACATCGTCCGGGTGACAGACCTCGCTTACGGCGAGGACCCGCAGCAGGTGCTGGATGTCTATTATCCGGCTGGCCCGGCGGGCGGGGCAGTAGATCCCCCGGAGGAGGCGCAGCAGGCTTCGCTCTTTCCCGTGATCGTCAGCGTTCACGGCGGCGGGTATGTGTACGGCGACAAGGAGCGCTATCAGTATTACTGCATGAGCCTTGCGCAGAGGGGCTTTGCGGTGGTGAACTTTTCCTACCGCCTCGCGCCGGAATTCCGCTTTCCTGCGCAGCTTGAGGATACGAACGCCGTGATGCGGTTTTTGTGCGAAAATGCAAAAACGACCTCTGGGGTCGTTTGTATACCCTCGGGGGGTAACAAAACGACCTCTGGGGTCGTTTTGCCTCTTGACCTGTCGAATGTCTTTATGGCCGGGGATTCGGCCGGCGTGCAGATCGCGGTCCAGTACTGCGTGGCGGTGACCGAACCCGCATACGCGAAGAAGCTCTCGATGGACATCCCGCCGTTCACGCTCAGGGCCTGTGCCTTCAACTGCGGGCTCTATGTGCAGGATCCCAGGAAGGACAGAATGATGATGCGCTGCTTTTTTGACGGACCGGCGGAGCGCTACACGGAGAAGATGGACTACGCCGGGAATCTGTCAAAACACTTCCCGCCCTCGTTCCTCATGACATCGACGGGCGATTTTTTGCGGGAGCGGGCGGAACCGTTCGCGGCGCTGCTCACAGGGCGGGGCGTCGAGAACGAGGTGCACGTCTACGGCGACGATAAGAACAAGCCGGGGCACGTTTTCCACTGCGATTTCAGGGAGCCCCTGGCAAAGATCTGCAATGATGACGAGTGCGCGTTTTTCAGAAGGCACGCGAAGTGAGCGTTCCGCAGCCGCGGAATGACCGGAAAAGAGACAAAAAAAAGAGCCCTGCAGCGCAAGCTGCGGGGCTCTGATTATTTAAATGTTTCGGCGCCAATATTTAAGCGTCAATGTTTTGTCATCTATGATCCACCTGAACGATCAGTCTCTCATGGTGTACTTCTTTGCAATGTATGCATAGCAGGTGCCATTGCCGTCACTGCGGGGATCGTAGATCAGAAGCCTGTACCAGTATCCATCAGAGGTAATGCCGTCGACTTTCAGCCTGTGGCCTTTCTCGTAGACCTTTGCGATCTCGCCGTCAGGAGTATATCTGCAGTTAAGGGAAGTAGATGTAACCTTGACCCAGATGGGGGTGATCGGTTTTACCTTAACGGAGGATGCTTCACCAACGCCGCCGTCTACAGCGTTCAGTTCTTCTTCGTTCAGTTTGTTCATATTAAGTTCGTCCATTTTGGATCTCCTTTCATAATTACCACATTTTTTCCACGAGGTGATGTGTATTTTTAAGTGGTCATTTCTGTTTGATTTTGTTTATCTGTATGAATATACGAATGAATCCGAAGTGTCCACGGTAAAATCAAAAAAGATTTCAAAAAACTGCTGTAAGCCGCCGTTTTAAGCCTGAAAAATGACCTCTGAGGTGTCAGTCGATTAAAGTAAACAATGATTCACGAAAACGAATTATATTAAAATAGATCATACGATAATGTGGTATCAATAGTATTTTGTTGTATTAAAAGTTGAAAAAGATATAATTCGGTTTGGAAAAATTGCCAAAACATTGTAAAATGTAGAGAAAGAGTATTGAATTGTCAGATAACGGATGGTATAGTTGGACAATACATTCACGCCAGGTATCGCAAACACAAGGGAGGTGGGATCATGGTCACAAAAGACGAAGCTTTTGAAAACCTTAAGAAAAACATCGAGTTTATCAAGAAGGAAAACGATCTTGCCAAAGATGCTGACCTCTGCAAGCAGGCCGGCATCTCGAAAGGCACCCTCAGTACAATGCGGTCGGAAGGGAGGATTCCGATGCTCTATCCCTTCTTTGAAGATCTCTGCAACTATTCCGGCTATACAGTGGATCAGCTGCTCTCACAGGACCTTGAACATGAGAGGAGCGAGGCGATGCCTCTGATCGACGAGGCCAAGGACCAGGAGGGCAGATCCTATGAAGGGATCTACGCTGCTTACTATTTTAACACGACACCGATGAAGGGAAAAGAGCGGCGCGAAGACTACGAGTCGCTAAGGTATGCCGTCGTCATCATCTACCGCGAGAAAGACGGACGTTACGGATGTATCGGAGACTTCGGCCTGACCAGGGAGCAGCAGGAAGAGCGCTACAACACGTGTCTGGAGAAAAAGGAGGGTGAGGGAAAACCGCTCAGCTACGCGGGCGTCAAGACGTTTTACATCAACCATTACATGGGTAACAGCATCTACAGCGGCACTTTCAGGATCGATGACAACAGCATCGTGATCCAGCTGAACTCCGGAAGGGACAGCCTCACCATGATGCTCAATCGTGTCAACAGCATCAGGGATAACCGCGACAAGTATCTCGGCGGCCTTGCTGCCGCGATCTCCGTCTGCACAGGCGCTTACGCGGCCCCTGTCATGCAGGTGGTCGGCATCTCGAGGGGAATCCTCAGCGAGTCTTCCGCAGAGATCGCAGCCATGATCCAGCTTAATTACCCCGCACTGGAGGTAAGGCGCGAGGATGAAAAAGATATCTTTGACATGATCCACGCCGTCGTCGACGGCCGCGAGGCTTCCACAGTCAACGGGCTCTCTGCGTATTCCCTGACAAGGGAACAGGAGCACGCGATCCTGCTCACCGCGATGAACAGGGCGATCAACAGGACTGTCAAACGGAACCTCTCCAGAACGATCCAGGTGACCGTAGCCGATGAAGATGACTGGTACTACATGGTGAAGCGGTTCGAGGAGGATCAGTCATGACAGCTAAGGGAGAGAAGAAAAGCACCTTCACGCCGGAGGAAAAACTCATGGTCCTCCGGGTACTCAAGGGACTCAAGAAAATCTGCCACAGGATGGAAAAAGACAACATCCTCGTGGAGAACGCATACACTTTTGCCAACAAGAAACACGATGGGGTCCGCCGTAAAGACGGATCCCCTTACATTATCCACTGTCTGGAAGTCGCCTATATTCTAGCAGAGCTGGACAGAAGCAACGAGGAGATCGCGGCAGGCATCCTGCACGATACCGTTGAGGACACCGACACGACCAAGGACGATATCGAGAAGCTCTTTGGCGATAAAGTCGCGGAGATCGTCGAGGCAGTCACAAATATCGAGAAGTGCCTTCCCGATGACTGCGAGCTGCAGAAAGAGGAGATCGACGAGCTGTCGGACGTAAAGCTGATCGACCAGATCCTCCACATCTGTCCTGAAGCGCTTTATGTCAAGGTCGCGGACAGGCTTCACAACCTCTCCACGATGGAAACGATCGACAACAAGCGCAGGATCGACAAGGTCAACAACACGAGAGCTATTCTGATCCCGCTCGTCAAGGAGCTGACGCACGCCAGCAGCCTTGTGTCAAAACTCGAAGACGCCTGTCTTTTGGCAGAACAGCCTGAGGAGTACAAGAAGATCTCCGCGAAATACAAGAAATTCCTCAAGGACTATAACCGGCACATCGAGAGAGTCGGCTCCTACCTGGTGCGCATGCTCAGCGGCGATAAAGACGGCAAGGAGCACATCGTGGACTGTAACATGCGCAGACGCTCGATCAGTTCCATCCATGAGGACCTGATCGCGCTGACGGACAACAAGAACAAGCTGATCGAGAACTTTACGCTCCGGAACATTCCGCTCATGGACGTCTTTTTCGTTGTGAGGGACAGCTGTCCGAAGGAGCCCGAGCAGATCCTGTACAGTCTCTACGACGATCTGCGGCTCGGTCTCTATATTCCGGAAGATAAGAAAGACGACAAAGAGGAACTGTTTGACTTTACAATTGTGGGGTTCGGAAAGAGTCCCCGCAGCAATCTCAGGTATTTTGTCGCAGTCGACTGCTACGAGGTCCGCTACAGGATCTTCTGTGAGAGGGAAGAGGAGTACAAGGTCTTCCTTCACGGATACGGGATCCAGCAGATCAGGGATAGAGGCCGGTATATCCGGGTGATCACCGCAGAGCCTTCCAATCTCTCCCAGTCGACGATCACTGTGTATACGAGAAAGCAGGACAAGCTGGAGCTGGAACAGGGGGCGACCGTTCTGGATTTTGCCTTCAACGTGCACCCGAAGCTGGCGCTCGGCGCAAAATACGGCTACGTGAACGATCAGCCGGATAAGGTGCCGCTCTACACGAAACTCAACCACGGAGACACCGTAGAGATCGTCTCCTCCACAGCCCACGACAGGCCGGAGGGTGAGCCCTACGAGGAACACGCCATCCTTCGCTGGGAGGAATGGGTATTTACCAAAAAAGCGAGAAAAGCGCTGACCCGCTATCTCGAAGAGAAGAAGGGGTACAACACACCACTGATCATGGTGCTCGACGCCGAGACCGGCGTGTATTTTGACCTCGTCTATAATGCGGTCCCGCTCGACCTCGCGTTCGCGATCGACCCGGCAAGGGCACTGTGCTTTAAAGAGGCGTTCATCAACAAGAGCAAGGTTCCCTGCGCGCTGAACCGCCGGCTCGAATTCGGTGACAAGGTCCGGATCAAGTACAGCGACGAGCCGTCCCCCGCGTTCGAATGGCTGCGGTTCGTAAAGTCGGATGCGGCGCGGGAAGCGCTGTATGACTATTACATGGATAAGATTCAGGAATAAGGCGTGAAAAAAGCCGCGGGGCAATGCATATGCCCCGCGGCTGACTTTTTTTATACAGTTGGATGTACGCTATCGGGTGAACCGATCAGCAGTACTGGATGAACCTCTTGTCGACCCAGCCGGTCTGTCCGCCGTAGTAAGCCCAGATGTAGTTGCCGCTTACCTTGCCGGTGTAGACGCTGAACACAGTGCCTCTGTAGATGCGGGCGATCTCGACTTCATACTTGAAAACGGGCTGTGTGCGAAGAGCAAGATAGTGCTTCGTAACTGCGCATCTGACTGCTACCCATCTGCCCTTGCCGCGTGCTTCCGCGCTGCCACCGTCGATCTCTTTGAGCTCGTCATCTGTAAGTTCCATCATTTCCAGTTCGAAATCTTTCTCCATGTTTTCCATTTCATTTCTCCTTTTCAGAAATAATATTAATCTTTGACTATGTTGATTGTTTCTGTAGTAATTGTGCTTTTAGTAGTAATTGTGTTTTTTATAAGAGGCGTTTGTGTTTTGCCTTACATTCAGTATATACGTTGCTGCGGAGGGTATCCACGGAGATTTTGAAAATTTTGAGCCAAAGGGATCCTGCTTCAAACCCACAAATAATTCATGAAGACCGGCAGCTGCTTCTCCCAGTCGGCTTCGCAATGACGGCCTCCGTCCTGCAGGTAGAGGCTTGTGAGCGCGCCTTTGCCGATGAGGAAGGACTGCATATTGCGGTTGACGGTGGAGACGATGCGGCCAAAAGGAGAGTCCGGGTCGTCGCCGGCTTCTTTGTTGCCCCAGGAGAGGTAGATGCGCGTGTCCGGGGCAAGCTTTTGCTCTGAGATGTCCCTTCTTAGCCGGTCTTCCACGATGATCACCGTGGGAGAGACGCAGGCCGCCCTGGAGTAGACGTGGTTATACATCGTGACGGCGTAGAGCGACATCAGGCCGCCCATGGAGGAGCCGCCGATCGCCGTCGACTCCCGCCCGGGAATGGTGCGGAAGCGTGAATCCACGTACGGCTTGAGCACGCCGGTCATCCAGTCCATGGTCACCCGGCCCTCGCCGCGGATCTCTGTGCCCATCAGCTGCGCGTCATAGGGGCAGTATTCGTCGAGCCGGTGCTCTCCCCTGTGGGAGCACTCGATGCCGACGATGATGAGCTTGCGGTTCCAGCTGTCCAGGAATTCTTTAAGGCCCCATGACTTCCCGTACGTCGCGTCACTGTCAAAAAACAGATTGTGCCCGTCCCAGAAATACATGACGGGGTAGCGCTCTCCGGACTCGTTGTAGTCGTCCGGCAGATAGATGTGGAGCGTGCGGTCTTCCGCCGCGGGTGTATAGTAGATGATTTCTTTTGTGACCATGGATCGTTATCCTTTCTTACTGTCGAATTCTTAGATGTAACCCGCGGCCGCGCGGGTGCGGGCAATCACTTTCCGGATACTTCTTTCTCAGCCCACTCTTTCAGTTTCGCGATGTCGTAGACCGGATAGGAGACGATGTCGGAGCCGCTGTAGGAGGAATCCTGATAATGGTTGAATCTAAAGTATATTCTTTGTGTGTCCGGGTCGTAGGCGGCTGAATTTTCAGAAAATTCGGAGATCTCATGCCAGCCGCCGGTTTCGAGGACGACGCAGTTGTTGTTAATGATGACCAGGAGAATGCCGGCATTGCCGACCGCATCTGCAGTCATATCATAAATACTCAGCGAAGAAGCACTTTTCTGATACAATTCGATCCTTTCGCTGAAGGTGCGGTTAAAGCCGTTGACTTCAAAGACATCCAGCCGGCCGGCAGACGTCAGGATCAGCAGGAACGCGTCGTCGGAGGAGAAGCAGATGTTCGAGACCTCATTGGCATCATACGTATAGCCGAGGGGTCTCGCGGAAGCGCTGTCGGTGTCGTAAATGCAGACAGTTCCGTCGTCGTAAGCGGCTGCGCACAGATGCTTTTGATGCGCGAAGGCGGTCTTTAAGCCGGCGGAGTCGGGATTGACATCTTCTATGAACGTTGTTTTCAGGCTGACCGCGTCAGTGAAGCAGAGCTCCTTTTTTTCACGGACTGTATATGTTTTGGCCTCGGGATCCTGAATGTCGATGACATTCCCCCGCTGCAGGATCAGGCCATTTGTACCGACGGCTGTCAGAACAGAGTCGTAATTGACCTCATAAAAGACAACGGCCTTCTCCGGCGCGCACAGGCTGCTGACCGGCGTTCCGTTCATCCAGACCGCGCAGAACTGCGGACTCCCGTATGATCCGGTGTTCTCCGAGGCAGAACCCTCTATCATTTTGTATCCATATAAGATGATGTCTTTGTAGGACAGGATCTGCCCGTTGTAAAGCCTGATATGATTATACGGATAATCGTCAACGTTAGTGGCCTTCACCGGCGACGCATATTCTTCGACAGTTCCATCCAAACTGTAAATCTTCGTATTGTTCAGGAAATGCTCGTCATCAATGACAAGTGCCGAACCGGCTGAAATATAGTCTTCAAATTTTGCTGTTTTGACGGTCTTACCTGTGCGCTTGTCGAAGGTGGATACGTTGTGGCTGTCAAAAAACAGAACGCCGTAATCCGTTGCTTCCGGGAAACGGAATTCGTAGTATTCAAGGACGTCGTAGTCATACGTGGAGGGACGGTAGGATTCCGCGTTCGGATCCGCTATAAATTTGACAAGATAGAGCCTCCCGGGCACGTCTGACGAAGTATTATAGTAGGAGCCGCCTTTGGACACGGTGGCATTTCCGGCCGGGCAGATTTTGGATATAACGCTCTGATCGGCTTTTTCACCAGAGACGCCGGACAGGATATTGCCCTCGCCGTAATCGAAATAGTAATCGATGATATATGCGTCGTCAGTGATCAGTTCCATAGTGTGGTTTTCTCTGTCTGCCCAGTACGCGTTGATGATCTTACCGCTCAGGGAATAGTTGTGGCCCAGAGTGTTCGATGTGCGGTCATAGATATACAACTGGTTGTCACTGAAGAGATAGACCCGCCCGTCTAAAGAGAGGTACCGGCACTCGCTTTTATCAAAATTGTCAAAGACCGCGCTGATCCCGCCCGGTGAACTGAAGCTGTGCGTTTCCGAGTGATCATTAAACTCGTAATCATCCCCGTTTTTGGTGCACAGGATCGTGGAGATCCTGCTTGCGTTGTACACCGCGATAAATACAGAGTCATCTTCAGGATCGATGTCGATGCCGTAAAAATACTGGAATCTTGAATTGCTCTGGCCGATCGTTTCTTTGGAAAACGTCTCAAGGTCGACGTAATAGAAGCAGTTGACGTCTTCTTCGCTTTCTTTAAGGGTGCCGGGAATGCCGTACACGAAGCGTGAGTTATCGGAGGAGAAGGCTGCGGCATACACATACGGCGCACTGATCATCGAGATGAACGGGGTGAAACCTTCATCGTCCAACAGGCTGATCCGCCCCAATTCGCTGCCGTCTTCGGTGTGAAGGATGATGATATCATTCTCGGTGCCGCTTCTGTCCTGTTCGATCATGGCGAAAAGTGTGCCATCCTCTGAGATCGCCTGGAATGTGTTCCCATAGAATTCTTCCATGGGACGGGACCACAGGACCGCACCGTCTGTCATCGAGAGACAGAAAACGCCGCTGACCGACTTTACGATGACACGGCTGCCGGGGACCCTGGTATAGATACGGGAATCTTTGTTCTGAGTGGGATACTCCCACAAAACGTCATAGGCCGCAAGATCCAGGCAGCGGAGCACGCCGACAGAGTCAAGGAGCAGCAGGTGCTCTTTGTCAGAGGCGAGCCCAAGCCTCTCGATCCCTGTGGGTTGTTCGTAGACGATGGAACTGCGCATTTCGCTCAGCTTGTATGCGCCGAGGGTGTCAGACATCAGCTTTCCGACCCTGTGGTCGTAGATGGCGGGGTCGCCGCTCTCCATAGAGGAGAGGGCGTCTCTCAGCGCTCCGGTGACGTCGTGCTGTTCGAGCTTTGTGAGGCCGGAATCCACGAGGACGGAAGAGAGCCTTGACTGCAGTTCCGTGTTCTGCTCCTCGATCTTTTCGTTCTTCTCCGTCAGCTGGTCGTTCTGCGCGGCGATCTGCTCGTTCTGCTCCTTAATCTGCGCGTTCTTGTTGAGGACCACGGCGAGGAAGACGCAGAGGACCGCGATGGCGATGCCTGCGATGCTGAGGAGCCGGTTCGTGCGCGCGCGGCGCTGCCGCTGCCACAGTGAGTCGAAGGGACAGTCAAGGAAAGTGGCGTAGAGGCGCACGATCTCCTTGTTAAGCGCTTTCTTGTTGATCGTGTGGTCCGGACCGGCGATGTTCGCTGCCAGCGGCTCAAAGTCGGCGATGGGATTGCCGTCGCTGTCGAACTCGTGCAGCATGTAGGGCGAGAAGGACTCCTCCGGGCTTCCGTCCGCGAGCACCGCGATGATGCGGTCGCGTCCGTGTTTCTTGAGGAAATACCGGATCTCCGCCTCGCACCACTTGGACTGCGGAAGGTTCGGCGTGCAGATCACGACGAGATATTTCGAGTGGTCGAGCGCATAGTAAATACTGTCCGTGAGGGAAGCTGACGTGGGCAGCTCGTCTTCGTCGCGGAACGCGTGGCCGAACTTCTTGCCGCCGTACTGCGAGCGGAACTCCTTGGGGATCGTGTAGCTCTCGATCTTTTTCTGGACGCGCTCCGCCGCCTCCTTGTCGAGGGGCGTGTGGCGGTAGCTGATGAAGGCGATGTAATTGCGCTCGCGGGTGGGGACTGCGGAGGAGGCCTGCGCGGCGGGCTTCTCCTGCGCGGCAGGGTTCTCCTGCGCTGCCGCGGTTGAGCTTTCGGGAGATTTTTCTGTATTCATAGCCTTTATTGTGATTGTGTTATGGCGGTCAGCGGTTTCTTCATACTCAAAAGTGTATCGTAAACGGGGGGAGGAGACAACACTTTGTCATGTGCCGGAAAATCAAGTATACTCGACTTGGAAAGAAGCCACCAGGGAGAGGAGAGGGTGTGAAACAGGGTTTTCTGACGAGGATGCTGGTCGCGGTTTGTGTGCCGGCGTTTGTGATCCTGATCGGGATCTATGAATACTTGGGAGGGACCGGCATTGAGTGTCCGTTTTACAAGTGGACCGGGTTTTACTGCCCCGGCTGCGGGACGGGCAGAGCGGTGCAGGCTCTTTTTCACGGGCACATCGCGGAGGCGGTCTCCTATAATATTCTGCTGCCGGTCCTGGGGCTGCCGTGTCTTTTCATTCTCGTGCACGAGTACCTGCGGATCGTGTTTCCGGGGCTGAAACTGAGGCCGGTCATGCTCTCCCAAAGAATGATCCTGAGTATCCTTGTGATCGTAATTGCGTTCTGGGTGCTGAGGAATGTGCCGATGTTCAGTTTTTTGGCACCGGGGGAACCGGCGGCATGGTAATGGCCCCGGGAGTTGACGGTGAGGCTGCAACAGTGGGAAATTGTGAGGTTTTTAGACGGAAAAGCGAACATACTTGTGGTTTCGCGCGGGATATCTGTTATAATGGGTGCATCGGAATTGTAAATCACTTATTTCGCTTTATAAGGGGGATCCAATGATCAAGTGTCAGTATTGCGGACAGGAAATTCCGGACGACAGCAAGTTCTGCACGAACTGCGGTGCGCCGGTGGAACAGGCGGTGGCGGCGGAGCCCGTGCATGAGGAGCTGCCCGTGGAAATGTACAATCACGAGCCGGAACCGGAGCCGGTGCAGCCTCCGGCGCAGCAGTACGGTCAGGAGCCGCCTGTGTTCGAGCCCGCTGTAGAGTCTTATCAGCAGCCCGTGCAGCCGATCCCGACAGGCGGACTGATCGCGTGGGCGGTATTTGTCATCCTGGGGTGCTGGATCCCCGGCGTAGTAGCGCTGTATTACATTTTCAAGATCAACAAGGCGCAGTCCGTTGCGGAGCAGGAGCAGCTTCTGTCCAACGCGAAGAAGGCCCTCATCATCGGAACGGTACTGAGCGCGCTCAATCTGCTGAGGATGATCTTCGGGCTCTCGTAAGCAGCCGGCGCACTGGCTGCGGCGGCGCTGTGTTACAGCGCGGCGCGGGTGGCTGGCTGGTGGGGGTTCGTCAGTAAAAGGAATTGAGGTCATTATGGAATTCAAGTCGAACGAGAAGAAAATGTGGCTGGAAGACGCGGACGGCAGGGAGATCGCCCTGCTGGATTATCCGGAAGTGAAGCCGGGCGTTGTATGTTTTGCCCACACGGAGGTATCGCCGGAGTTGGGAGGACAGGGCATCGCCGCAAAGATCACGCAGGCCGCGGCGGACAAGCTTCGCAGCGACGGGCGAAAGGCGGTCCTGACCTGCTCGTATGCCATCAAGTGGTTCTCGAAGCACCCGGAGTACGCGGACGTGCTGGAGGACCCGGAGGGAGAGGCACTAAAGGCGCAGGCGCTGGCAGGACCGGCGTGCGGGATCAGAAGGTAAAGACCGACAGAGGTTTTTGGATGATGAGGCGCAGTCACCGGGAGCGGTGGCTGCGCTGATGTGACTTTGCGGGTCGTCGGGCGGCTGTCGCGCTGCAGATGCCCTGTGGAGGAAGGAGGTGGTGCTCCGTGAATAAATCCAGACTCGAGAAAGAGGCGGACAAAGAATTTGCCAAACTCTCCAAAAAGGAGCGGCGGAGGATCAATGGACTTAAGAGGATCCCGGTCGCGCCGCCGGGAAGCGTGATCGACAAGAAGAAGCCTCCGAGAAAGAAAAAATGGGACGAGAATGAGGAGTGATCAGGGCCTTTAGCCCTGATTTTCTGTGAGAAATCTAAACGCGAAATCTAAAGAGGCAGGAATAACGATGAGCTGGATCCAGGCGAACATGGGGAATATCATAGCGGGCGCAGCGGTGGTGCTGGCGGCTGCCTTTGCGCTGCGGAACATGTGGAAGCGGCGCAAGACGGGCGGCTGCGGGTGCGGCTGCGCGGGATGCACGGGAGCACCGGCGGGAGCTTCCGCGCAGTGCGGCGCTGGCGCGGGGCGCTGCGTGATGAGCGATGGGGCTGCGGGAGACCGCACTACGGACGCATCGGGCACCGGGGCCGGGGCAGAGCCGTAAAGCGAGAAAAGAGACCTCTGGGGTGGTTTTTCGACAGGTGTCGAAAAACCACCCCAGAGGTCATTTTTATTTTCGCTTATAGCTTGCGGTAGCGGTTGAGCATCCCCGCGACCTCCGCCTGCCGGACGGCGGCGAGACCGCAGCGCACGGTGGAGCCGTCGAACAATTCTTCGAGGCCTTCCGAGTCAAGGAGCGACATGATGAGTTCGAGCACTTCGTCAAAAGACTGCCGCCCGTCGATCATATGAAGCTCCGCGTATTTGAGGATGAGCGCGAGGGTCGAGACCTGCTCGCGGTCGACAAGCTGCTCCAGCCCGCGCAGGTCGATCTGGTCGTGGGCGAGGAGGAAGCTGTCTTCGGACAGTGTTTTGACCTTGAGGCGTCCTTCGCGAAGGAGGGCGCCGTTTCTGCGCGGAATGCGCTTCGCGGAGGGGAGGCGGAAGTCCGGCGCGCGGTAGACGGTGGCGTCGGCTGGTGCCTGCGTGGCCAGGTCGGCAGCAACTTGGTTAGCGGCAGCGGCGGTACGGCCTGCAGCATCTTGGCTGGCGGCAGCGGCGGTACGGCCTGCAGCAACTTGCGGATCCGATGCTGCGTCAAAGGGTCTGTCCCCTTGGCGCAATGCGGCTTTTGCGGCCGCCGTGATCTCGAACGGGACGTAGCGGTCCATCTGTACCACGGTGTCCGCGACGTGGAAGAAGGCGCCAGAGCTGCCCGCCACGAGGATCGTGGAGACGCCCGCCTTTTCGTAGAGGTCGCGGATGCGGGAGATGAACGGGGTGATCGGCTCCTTATTTTTGGACACGACGCGGGCCATGAGCTCGTCGCGGACCATGAAGTTGGTGGCGCTGGTGTCCTCGTCGATGAGCAGGAGCCGCGCGCCTGCTTCGACCGCTTCGATGACGTTCGCAGCCTGGGAAGTGCTGCCGCTGGCGTCCTGCGACGAGAAGCGGACCGTGTCCTGGCCGCCGGGGAGGTCGCGGATGAACAGCGAAATATCGACGTTCGTGATGCTGCGGCCGTCCTCCGCGCGGATCTTGGCTGCGGTGCCGTCCGTGATGACGTACTCGCGCCCGTCGCCGAGGATGTGGTTGTAGACGCCCTTTTCGAGCGCGTTAAGGAGCGTCGACTTTCCGTGGTAGCCGCCGCCGACGATCAGCGTGACACCACGGGGGATCCCCATGCCGCGCACCGGTCCCGCATGAGGGAGGTCGAGCGTGACTGCCATGGATTCCGGGCTCAGGAACGGGACAGCGTCCTTCAGGGGCTGGGATGAGACCCCGCTCTCCCGTGGCAAAACAGCGCCATCCCCAACGAATGCGCAGAGGCCCTTCTTTTCGAGCACCTCACGGATGTACTGCTGGTCGTCCGAGAGGTCGATGGCTTCCTGCAGCTTCTTCTTATCGACGTTGCGGTAAAAGAGCGACGCGGCGACGGCATTCGGGAGGAAGTCGTCCAGGATCCTGATGAGGGCCTTCGCGTTGATCGTCCTGCCGTTTGCCGGGAAGCCGATCTCGAAGCGGAGCGTGACGTCGCCGGTATGCGGGTCCACGCGGCACGCGGTGCGCTCGAGAACTTCCTGTCCGGGGCGGGAGACGGCAATGAGGCCGCTCTTGCCGGAGCCGTCGCGCTGCGGGGCGCCGTGATCGCGGCCGCGGTCGGCGGCGCGGTAGTATTCAGTGCTGCTGCGGTCGCTGCCGGTTACGCGCTGGCGCTCGGAAGCTCTCTTTGACAGCTCACGGCTAAAGAAGCGCAGAAGCATGTCCTGGAGTGCGAGGCGGCGGTGTTTTGGCAAAAGATAGTCCGCGGGAAAGAGTGCGGTGAGGCCGGGGACGATGACGCTCACACTGGAAGGCGAGGCGAAGGGGTCGCCCTGGACGTGGTCGATGCTAAGGGTGTAGCCGGCATAGGACCACTGGCCGCGGGTGTCCTTGTAGGCGGGATAGCTGCGGCGGTCGATTGTGAGAAGAAGTTTGCGAAGGTCGTCGCTGGTTTTCATGGAAGCTGCTCCGTGGGTGATGCGGGATTGGCGGGCTGCGCGGGTTTCGAGGGCCGTGCGGAATTCGAGGGCCGTGCGGGTTTCGAGGGCCGTGCGGGTAGTACTAAAAAAGGCCGGGGTGTCAGTCGCCCCGGCCTTGTGGATCGATTCGGTTGATCTGTCTTATCCGTTCTTGTGGATCAGGTAGCGAAGCTCGGCGCCTTTAGCCATGTTGCCTTCGACCTTGAGCTGGCCGGTCTGGAACAGCTTGTCGTCGTCCAGCGTGCCCTGCGCAAGTCCGAGCAGGTGCTCGTAGCTGGCGGAGACGTACGAGTCCGCGCCGACATACGGATACGGCTCGATGGCAGCGTTCAGGACGTCGCCGTCGCGGTCGAACTTCATGTAGTAACTGCCCACGGCAGTGCCGGATACGTTGAACTGGAACGCGCGGTGGTATTCCTGCGGGAAGAGGTCCTTGTAAACATCCCAGTTGGATTCGATGTTCTCGAGGTAGAGCGCCTTGATCGTATCGAAAGCCTCGGGGAACGGAATGACCTCGCCCTGCTCGCCCTCGAAAATGCCGCTGTACATTCTCTCGTACTGCTGCGCGCTGCGCGTCCAGGAGAAGTCCTTCTTCATGCAGCGCTTGCGAAGGACATTGAAGGTCTTTTCGTCAGAGAGATACAGACGCACTGCTTCGGTGATCGCCAGCAGCAGGTCTTTGCTCTGGTAGGTGGAGAAGGAGAAGCCGTCGCCGATGCCGTCGAACTCGCTATACGGACGCACGGAATCCTTCAGGCCGCCGGTCTCGTGGACGATCGGAACGGTGCCGTAGCGCATCGCCATCATCTGGCTGAGCCCGCAGGGCTCAAATCTCGAAGGCATCAGGTAGAAGTCGGAGCCGGCGAAGACTTCCGCCGCAACCTGCTCGGAATAGTTGTCGGAGAAACCGAGCTGGCCGGGATAGCGCTTCACGCACTCATTGAAGTAGTCGACGTAGTGCTGCTCGCCCTGGCCGAAGATGATCAGCTGCATACCAAGGCCCATCATCTCGGGAAGGATCTCTTTGATCAGCTCGATACCTTTCTGCTCGTTCAGGCGTGCAACGGAGCAAAACAGAGGGAAGCGCGGCTCGAGCTCGAGTCCGAACTTCTTCTGCAGCGCTTCTTTGCACTTTTCCTTGCCCCTGAGGGAAGTGGCACTGAAGGAGAAGGGCAGTCTCTTGTCAAGTTTCGGATCATAGTGATCCATGTCGATGCCGTTCAGGATACCGAAGAGCTTGTTCTCCACCATGTCGGCAACGCTCTGAAGGCCCATGCCGTACTGGGGGAAGTGGAGCTCGCGCGCGTAGGTCGGGGAGACGGTGGAGACGGCGTCCGCCATCAGCATCGCGCCCTTCATCAGGTTGATGTCGCGACGGCCCTGGTACTCGTAGCCGAGGCCGCCATCGTACCAGCCCATCGGCAGGCCGAAGGTGTCGTACAGTTCGTTCGCGCCGAACTGGCCCTGGTAGGCAATATTATGGATCGTGTAGACACTGCGGATGCTGCGGAGCTCTTTGCGCCAGACCTGCTCGTTCTTGAGGTAGATCACGGCGGGGGCGGTCTCCCAGTCGTTACAGTGGAGGATCTCGGGGACAAAGTCGAGCTGGCCGAACAGGTCGATCACGGCGCGTGAAAACCATGCGAAGCGGAACTTGTCGTCGTCGTAACCGTACAGCTTCGGACGGAGGAACAGGTCCTCGTTGTCAACGAACCAGACGGTAACTCCGTGGAGTTCTCCGCGCTGCAGTCCGCAGTACAGTTCGTTTGAACCAAGGGTGATCGTGCCGGTCCAGGTGGTCTTGAGATCCTGCCCGAACTTTTCCTTTACACATTGATACAGGGGTGTGATGATCGCCACTTCGTGGCCCGCTTCTTTGAGTGCGGGCGGAAGGGAGAAGGCGACGTCCGCAAGGCCGCCGGATTTGGAAAAAGGTGCGCATTCGCTTGTTACAAACAGAATTTTCATAAGCCGAACTCCTTTCGCTATCGTCAGGCTGGTATGGTATCATTTTAGCCTTTTTTAGGATGGTTTACAATAATGCAATGGGCGCAAAACGACCTCTGGGGTCGGTTTTCATATGGGCGCAAAACGACCTCTGGGGTCGGTTTTCATATGGAGGTCGCAAAAACGACCTCTGGGGTCGTTTTTTCCCGTGGTGACCGCAACAGCAATACGTGATATAATATATAAACGCACTATTTTGATCAGAAAGTAACACATGACCATCAGAAAGCAACACATGACCATCAGAAAGGAGTACCTTCACATGGCATATTCGAAACTTTTTGAGCCCGGTATGATCGGCGGACTTGAGATCAAGAACCGCATCGTGATGCCCGCTATGGGATGCTCCCTTGCGGAGTCCACTGGCGAAGCGGGCGCAAGAATGATCAAGTATTACGCTGACCGCGCAAGAGGCGGCGCTGGCCTCATCATTACCGAGATCACCCGTGTCGACGATGAGACCGGTGTCGGCACGCCCAACCAGCTGAGCGTCACCAACACGCATATGATCGCCCAGCTGTCCCGGTTGGTCGAGGCCGTTCACGCCTACGACACGAAGCTGTTCGTACAGCTCCACCATCCGGGCAACCAGACTCCGAGCCGCCTGATCGGCGGAAGGCAGCCTGTTTCGGCGTCCGACGTCACCTGCAGAGTTATCGGCGAACAGCCCCGCGGCATGACGACGGAAGAAGTCGAGGGCATGGTTAAAAAATTCGTCACCGGCGCTGTGATCGCACAGAAAGCCGGCGTCGACGGCGTCGAGATCCACGCCGCGCACGGCTACCTGGTGAGCCAGTTCCTTTCTCCTCACACCAATAAGAGAACCGACAAGTACGGCGGGAGCTTTGAGGGACGGATGCGTTTTGTCACCGAGATCATTATGGGCATCAAGGCTTACTGCGGCCCGAAGTTCCCGATCTCCGTGCGCATGAACGGCAGCGATTACCTGCCTGACGGTATCACCGAGGCGGACGGCATCGCGCAGGCTAAGTACCTCGAAGCGCTCGGCATCAGCTGCATCAACGTCAGCTGCGGCACCTACGATTCCGGCGCGACCATCATCGAGCCCAGTTATTTCAAGGAAGGCTGGAAGATCAACCTCGCGTCCAATATCCGCGACGCTGTCAGCATTCCCGTGATCGCGGTCTGCAATGTCAAGCACCCTGAATACGCGGAGAAGATGCTCGAAGAGGGACATGTGGACTTTGTCGGTATCGCGCGCGGACACCTCGCAGACCCCGATTGGGGCAAAAAAGCGAGAGAGGGCAATGATCTCATGATCCGGAAGTGCCTGGGCTGCATGGAGTGCTTCCGTATCCTCAACGACGGACTGCCGCTTGGATGCACACTCAATCCGGTGCTCGGACGCGAGTTCGAGTACGGCGACGAGAAGCTCGTGCGCAACGGAGCGGGGCGGACAGTTGCAGTCGTCGGCGGCGGACCGGCCGGTATGGAAGCGGCGCTTACGCTGGCAAAAAGAGGGTTCCGCACTGTTTTGTTCGAGGCACAAGAGAGGCTGGGCGGTACCGTGAACATCGCGGCAGTCCCTCCGAACAAAGAGATGCTCTCGGAATTTGTGGATACGATGGAGGCGCAGCTGAGGGACGCGGGCGTTATCATTAAGCTCGGTGTTGCGGCAGATCCTTCGGTGGTGAAGGAGACCGGCGCGGAAGCTGTCTTTATGGCGGCAGGCGGCTCGCCGGTGCGGCCTGACATTCCGGGCATTGAGAACGCGGTGACCGCGGAAGACGTGCTCAGAGGCAAGGTGACGCTGTGGAAGAAGGACGTTGTCATTATCGGCGGTGGTGTCACGGGCCTTGAGACGGCGGAATATCTTGCAAGGCGCAACAAAGTGACTGTGGTCGAGATGCTCGACAAGATCGGCGGAAATCTGTATCCGAGCGTGGTCATGCACCTTGCGCAGGAGATCATGACGCACGGCGGCCACATTTTGAAGGGCAACAGGCTGGTATCGGTCGAGAAGGGATTTGCCAATGCCGTTGATGTCAAGACAGACGTTAAGACGCAGATCCCGGCGGACACGGTCGTCCTGGCGATGGGCGTGCGCTCCAACAGGCCGGATTACAAGGCGTTCCGCGAGGCGTTCGGCGACAAGCTGATCCTCGTCGGCGATTCGTCAAAGCCCGGGCAGATCTACGACGCGCTGCACAGCGGACACGACAAGGCGTTCGTGTACGAGGCAAGGTAATTGATCATGAATGTGGCAGAAACCCTTAATGCTCTTCGCGCCAAGGCCCTCGCGGATCCGGCATTGCGAAAAGCCCTGCTCGCTACAAGGGAGCATCCGAATGCGCTGACTGAGTTTTGCCGGATCAGCACGGAAGCGGGCTTTCCGATCTATGACATGGACATCATTGAGTACGGCGAATATGCTTACGCGTCGATGAGGCGCAGCACGAACGGCGGAGGCGAGAACTCTCCGCTGCTTGACGGCGAGGACGACGCTTACGAGATGTTCCTCTTTGAGCTGGAGCAGCAGGCTTAATAGCGCTGCGGGAGAAATATTTACGCATCTCTACCTCTTACCTCTGGGGTAGGGATGCGTTTTTTTTGGCTTTTACCAGTTCTCTACCCCAGAGGTGGGGACACAGTTCTCTACCTCAGAGGTGAGTCCTCTACCCCAGAGGTAGAGAGCATCCCAAAAGAAAGGATAACCAGCATGTCAACATTTCCTCGTCGTTCCAGTTCTCTCGGGATTTATCACGTTGTGATCCGCGGCGTCAATAAGCAGGTGATTTTTGAAGATGCCGAAGATTATCGTAAATACTTGAAAATTTTGCGCAAATACCAGTCATTCTGCGGGTACAGGGTTTTGGCGTATTGCCTGATGTCCAATCATGTTCATCTGCTCATTCAGCCGGAAGAGATGGACCTGGGGCGGATCTTTCAGCACGTCGGGCCCAGTTTCGTGAAGTGGTACAACATCAAGTATCAGCGCGTCGGCCACCTTTTCCAGTCGCGTTACATGAGCAGGCCAGTCAATACGAGCGCGCAGCTGCTGACCGTAATGAGGTACATACACCAAAATCCTGTGAAAGCTGCTATTTGCCACAGCCCCGAGAAGTATGAGTACAGTAGTTTTCGGGACTATTTTGACAACGAGCTGATTGATGCGAGTCCGGTGCTGTCGCTGATGAGCAGGGAGTTTTTCGTAAGTTTCAATTGCGAGGCGAACGAGGATAAGTGTATGGATATCGATGAGGAAGTGCCGCGTGTGCTTGGCGATGGGCGCGCGATCGAGCTTATGCAGGCGATTTCCGGGTGCGGGAGTGCGGCGGATTTTCAGGCGCTTGGCGTTGACGAGAGGGATGAGGCGCTGCGGGAGATGTGGCGGGCCGGGATCACGCCGAAGCAGGCAAACCGGATCACCGGGGTGTCGATCGGGGTGATCAGGAAGGCACTGGAGGAGATGGTTTGATCATTGCTATTTGAAGTGGGTGGCTTTTGTGCCTCCCTACCTCTGGGGTTGGGAGGCGTTTTTGCGCGCTCTAGGCGCATCTCTACCTCTCGCATCTCTACCTCTGGGGTAGGGATGAGGCTTTAGGCGCAGAGACTTGATCTCTACCTCAGAGGTGGAGAAATGATATAATAGCAAAATGCTTTTTACAATATCTTTATGTAAAATACAGTTGACATACTGCTATCGATGGTGTACTATACAAATATCAAAGAGATTAGCAAGTGCTCGTACACGTAAGAGTATAAGGAGGCAGATATGTTCAATGCAGCACGTATGATGGGAGTAGTAATAGGGATTATGGTCGGACTGGTGATCGCACTGGTCTTAATACGTTCCATCAACAAGAACAAGAAACTGGTGACAGAATATGATGAGATGCAGAAGCAGATCAGGGGCGTCGGATACAAATATGCGTTTTACACAGTGGTGATCTACGAGGCGGTGATGTGTGTTTTGACTATGGGGATGGAGGTTCCCGCGGAACAGTTTGTGATCCATTACGCAGGCATTTTCCTGGGAATAACGGTGCATGCATCCTACTGCATCCTGAACGACGCGTATGTCGGGCTCAACACGAACATCAGGAAATTCATCTTAGTTATGATCATCGTCTCTGTGATCAACCTGGCGGTCGCATTCATGGCATGGCGGAGCGGCGAACTCGTGGTCGATGGCAGGCTTCAGGCGCCGGCGGTCAACCTCATGTGCGGGCTTATGTTCGCGGTGCTCGGCATGGTGGGGCTCATCAAAAAGCTCACAGACAAGGAGGGTGAGGCATGAAAAACCTGAAGTTGAAAGCGGCCAGGGCAGGTATGGACATGTCGCAGGCGGACCTCGCGGATGCGGTCGGGGTGTCCCGGCAGACGATCAGCGCGATCGAGAAGGGCGACTATAATCCGACGATCAATTTGTGCATCAAGATCTGTAAGGTGCTGGGACGGACGCTGGATGAGCTGTTTTGGAATGAATAGGTTATGAACCCGGACCTCTGGGGTAGAGGATCGGCAGACTTAAGGGCTGTCTTTTCTCTGCTTCAGAGGTTAAACTATGTTTATGTGGTTTTCTGACTCTCTGCCTCTCTGACTCTCTACCCCAGAGGCAGAGATAAGGTTTTGTGCTTTTGGCGATTCTCTACCCCAGAGGCAGAGAATTATGGAGAGTTTTATGAGCATTTATGTTTGCAGCGATATTCACGGTCTCTATGACCTTTATGAGGCTATGCTGGCAGCGACCGGACTGACCGGCGACGACCGCCTGTATATTCTGGGCGACATGGTCGACCGCGGTCCGGACGGCATCAGGATCCTGCAGGACGCTGCATCGCGTCCGAACGTGACCTGCCTGATCGGCAACCACGAGCACATGATGTGGAATTATCTGAACCGGAAGACGATCTTCGAAGGCCGGATCTGGCTGCACCCGGCCAACGGCGGCAGAGAGACGCTGGCCCGCTACAAGAAGCTTTCTCCCGACGACAGCGCCCGTGTCAAAAAATTCATCAGCGAGCTCTACCTCCAAGTGGAGATCGAAGCAGAGGGCACTACGTTTTTATTTTCGCATTCCTCTTTTTTGGCAGACAGAGGGACGGTTCGATGGTGTGACTGCTCGGTCAGCAAAAAGGAGGTCTCGGATGTCGTGTGGAATTCGCCCTGGCGCCAATTTGAGTATGCGGATCCGGAGTACTACCGCGCTGACGGGAGATACCATGTGATCGGGCATGTGCCGGTCCCGCGGCTCGATGGCGGGAACTGGTCGCAAAAGACCAGGCCTAAGATGCCGAAGTTTTATCATGATCCGGTACATCGGATCGTGAATATCGACCTGGGATGCGCGATGATCCCGACGATCAGGGCAAATCGTGACAAGTATGGGGAGGCGTTCGCGAGGGAGGCGGCGCTGTGTGTGCTGGATCTTGGGAAGTTCGCGAGAGGAGAGAAGGAGCCGGCGATCTATATCGGGATTGACGGGAAGGAAACGTCCGGACCTCTGGGGTAGGGATGCGGAGCAGGAAGGGGCAACTATGATAAGAATGGATGACAAAGTCGCTGTCGTAACCGGCGGCGGGCACGGGATCGGGAAAGCGATCGCCGGACTGTTTAGGAAAAGGGGCGCGACGGTCTATAGTATCGACCGCAATCCGGGCGACTGGTTTGTGGGTGATGTGGGCGACAAGGAGACGCTGGAGCGCTTTGCGGCAGACGTGATCGCGAAGTCAGGCCATGTGGACTATCTGATCAACAATGCGCCGCCAATGATGAAAGGCATCGACGAGTGCAGCTATGAGGAATTCCAGAACGCGCTTGCGGTCGGGGTGACCGCCCCGTTTTATCTGACGAAGCTGTTGGAGCCGTTTTTTGGCAAAGGGGCGGCGGTGGTGAACATCTCGTCCTCGCGCGACCGCATGAGCCAGCCGCAGACAGAGAGCTACACCGCGGCAAAGGGCGGGATCGCAGCGCTGACGCACGCTATGGCCATCAGCCTCGCGGGCAGGGCGAGAGTCAACAGCATTTCGCCGGGATGGATCGATACGACAGACAGCGGTGACAGCGGTATCACCGAGGCGGACGCGCTCCAGCAGCCGGCCGGCCGCGTGGGCAGGCCCGAAGACATTGCGGAGATGGCGCTGTTTTTGTGTTCCGGGAAGGCGGGGTTCATTACGGGCGAGAACATCTGCATCGACGGCGGCATGACAAGGCTCATAATCTATCACGGCGATCACGGATGGACGTATGAAGTGTAGGATATAAATGGCGGATTTCGACAAGGAGGAAAAACAGTGACAACCAAAACAATTTATCTCGCGGGCGGGTGCTTCTGGGGGACACAGAGGTTTTTTGACCAGTTTGACGGCGTCGTGGCGACGGAAGTGGGATATGCGAACGGGCCGGGTCCGGCCGGCGTTTTCAGTGCGGCCGGCGAGACGGGTGCTGCTGATGCGGGCGTGGGTGCAGGGCCGAGTTACCGGGACGTGTGCAACAGCAGCGGGCACGCGGAGACTGTCCGTATCGACTATGATGACAGTGTG
>CACXMK010000023.1 GCA_902768735.1 uncultured Lachnospiraceae bacterium
GACGACGAAAGAGAAATCGCGGATCTCATTGAGATCTATCTGAGGAACGAGGGCTATGAGGTCTTCAAGTTTAACAGGGCAGAAGGTGTACTCCCCCTGGTGGAGAGGGAGAATATTTCCCTTGCGATCCTGGACGTGATGCTGCCCGACGGGGACGGCCTGGAACTACTGCGTCAGATCCGGCGCGAGCACTATTTTCCCGTCATCCTGCTCACTGCCAAAATACAGGACACCGACAAGATCACCGGCCTGACCCTCGGGGCGGACGACTACATTACAAAGCCGTTCAACCCGCTGGAGCTTGTGGCGCGCGTGAAGACGCAGCTGCGCAGATATACGCGCTACAACGTCGGCGGCGCGGCAGAGGAGACGCCGTCGGAGCTTACGATCCGCGGGCTCACGATCGACCGAGACTCCCACAGGGCGCGGCTCAACGGGAGCGAGCTGGTGCTGACGCCCATTGAATTCTCGATCCTGCGCTATCTGTGCGAGCACCGCGGAAAGGTCGTTACCTCGGAAGAACTGTACGAAAAGGTGTGGGGCGAGGAGTTCCTCGACTGCAACAATACGGTCATGGCGCACATCGCGCGGCTGCGCTCGAAGATGAACGAGCCGTCCCGCCACCCCAGATATATCAAAACAGTGTGGGGCGTGGGCTATACGATAGAGTGAGGAAATACACTTGAAGAGAGTAAGAAAGAAACTATTCCGGTCGTCGTCGACGCTCCGGATCCGACTGAGCCGGCATCTGGCGATTGAGTATCTGACACAGGCGATGCTCTATGCGGTACTGGTGATCCTTTGGCTGTACTGGTATGTGACATACCTGTGGAACAGGATCGGGCCTGACAGCGGGGGAAGGATCGAGCTGCCCAAGATCGTCCTGTTCATGATCGGGTTCGGACTGCCCGTGGCGATTTGGTTTTTGTACACGATCCGCTTTATCCAGAAGCCCCTGCGCTATCTGGATGACCTGCTCGACGCGACAGCGCAGCTGGCTTCTGACAAGGAACAGCCGATCGAGCTCCCTGATGTCATGAAGGAAGCGGAGAATGAACTGAATGAAGTGCGGCTGCAGGCTATTTTGGACGAGCGGATGTTGCAGGAGAACGAGGAGAAGAAGAACAACCTGATCATGTATCTGGCCCACGACCTCAAGACGCCGCTGACCAGCGTTATGGGTTACCTGGCGCTTCTTGAGGAAAATCCGGACCTCCCGCCGGAGCAGCGGGCGCGGTATATCGGGATCGCGCGGTCCAAGGCGGAGCGGCTGGAAGAGCTGATCGGGGAATTCTTTGACATCACAAGGCTCACGCTGACGACGATGACGCTCAACCGCTCACGGATCCACCTGAGCCGGATGCTGGAGCAGATCGTTTCGGAGTCGGCGGTCCTTCTGGAGGAGAAGGGCGTGCGCTGGAAAACGGATATCCAGCCGGGCGTCTACCTGATGGGCGATGCGGACAAACTGCAGCGCGTGTTTGACAACCTGATCCGCAACGCGGTGAGCTATTGCTATCCGGATACGGAGCTGGAGCTGCGGATGTTTGCGGAGGCGGGCGGCGGCTCGCGGCGCGGAGGAGCTGCTACGGGCGGCAATCCCGGGCGTGATGCAGCGGGCGGCACTGTGCGTGTCAGCCTGCGCAACAGCGGACCGACGATCCCCAAGGAGAAGCTGCGCAAGCTGTTCGAGCAGTTCTACCGGCTCGACGAATCCCGCGGCACCGATGAAGGCGGCGCAGGCCTTGGCCTTGCCATTGCGAAGGAAATTGTGGAGCTGCACGGCGGCACGATCACTGCGGAGAGCGGGAATGAGACCATTACGTTCCTGGTGACGCTGCCGGAGTGACGGCCTTTGGAATGAAACATATCTGTTTTTTTGAACGGATTTAGCTTATAATAATAGCAAGTTATTTCTTCGGAACGCCGGGCTCAGCGCTGCGGATCATGCGATGGGGCGGCGGCTATCACTATTTTTCCAAGGGGGCAAACATGGCAAAAAAATATAACATCTGTCTCGATATCGGCGGGACCAAGATCCTCGGCGTGATCTTCGACCAGGACAAGAACATCGTCTACCGCATTAAGAAAAAGACCAAGAAGGACGGCGATTCTTCCGAGAACGTTGAGAACGTCATCATCAGCGTAGTAGAGGAGATGCTGGAAGGCTCCGGTATCAACAAGAAAGACGTCGCAGCGATCGCTGCCGGCGCACCCGGCGTCATCAACCAGGAGAAGGGCATCATCCTGTTTTCGCCCAACCTGCCCTGGAGAAACTATGACATCAAGTCTTCCATGGAGAAGAAATTCGGCGTTCCTTTCTACATCGGCAACGACGTAAACGTAGGCGTTCTTGGCGAGTACAAGTACGGCGCGGCGAGAGGCTACAAGGATGTCGTCGGATTCTTCGTCGGCACCGGCATGGGCGGCGGCCTGATCCTGAACGGCGAGCTCTACTGCGGACACCTGTACAAGGGCGCTGAGTACGGCCACATGATCCTTAATCCCGAAGGACCGCTTTGCGGCTGCGGACAGAGAGGCTGCCTCGAGGCGTTCTCCAGTAAGAAGGGTATGTCCGCTTACATTCGCGAACAGGCTGCGCGCGGCAGAGAGTCTATGATGGCTGAGCACGTCACAGAAGGCGTCTTCAGAAGCAAATTCCTGAAGAAGGCCCTGAAGAAAGAGGATCCGGTCACTGTTGAAGCTGTCGACAGAGCCTGCCACTATCTGGCGATCGCGACAGGCAACATGATCAACACATTCAGCCCTGAAGTCGTCATCTACGGCGGCGGTGTTATTGAGGCAGTCGGCGAGACCTTCCTCAAGAAGATCGAGGCGGAAGTGGATCGCTACTGCATGCCTTCCATCAGGGATACGGTAGAACTCAAGATCGCTGCGCTCGGAGATGATTCGAATATCTACGGCGCACTGGCGATGATCGAAGGTCAGTAATATTTGGCAGCCCGGAGCGGCGCATTCCTTGGGAATGCGCCGCTTTTTTTGCGCGATAAGCCGTTCATAATAACTTATTGACACCTTGTGGTTAGTGGTGCTAAACTTTTTGTGGTTAAGAAATACTAACTTGACGCGGAAGGCGAATGAAACCGACAGCCGTCAACAACAGCCGGAGAGTAAATATGAACGAAGCAACAACGGGAAAATGTTCCAAATCACAGGCCGACCTGGCAATGCAGGCACGTGAATACTTGCTGGAACACATGGACAGGCACATTACGATCAAGGAGTTGTCGCTCCTGCTCCACGTGTCCCAGACACAGCTTAAGAACAGTTTCCGCAGATGCTTCGGAGACTCTTTGTACAAGTATGTGCGCTCAAAGAAGATGGAGAAAGCCGCGTCAAGGCTCGAAGAGGGGGAACTTTCCGTAATGGAGATCGCCGGGATGTATGGCTATGAGAACTGCAGCAAATTCGCAGCCGCATTCAGAGGCGAGTACGGGGTCTCCCCGAGCGATTACCGCAGGAGGAGCAGGACGAGAGCCTGAATCATAAACGGGTATCTTTAGAGGACAATTGTGACATGTTTTTGGAAATCAAAGAGATCAGAAAGTCCTTCGGACAGGGCGACAGCCGCGTGGAAGTGCTCAAAGGAATAGATCTCTCTCTGGATAAGGGAGAGGTCTGTGTGCTTTTGGGGCCTTCCGGGTCGGGTAAGTCCACTCTGCTCAATATCATCGGAGGGATAGACAGCGCGGACGCGGGTGAGATCGTGATCGGCGGCGAACCCATGTCCCATATGAAAGAGAAACAACTGACCATGTACCGCAGAAGGCATCTGGGATACATCTTTCAGATGTATAATCTGATCCCGAATCTGACAGTGCGTGAAAACATAGAGGTCGGCGCGTATTTGAGTGACCGGCCGCTGGATGTAGACGAGCTGCTCCGGCTTCTCGGGCTTTGGGAGCATCGGGGAAAAGTTCCGAGCCAGCTCTCAGGAGGACAGCAGCAGAGGACTGCGATCGGGAGAGCTGTTGTCAAGAATCCCGATATCCTGTTATGCGATGAACCGACGGGCGCTTTGGATTACAAGACATCCAAGGAGATCTTAAAGCTGATCGATCAGGTCAACAGGACTTATGGGAATACAGTGATCATGGTGACGCATAATGATGCGATCAAGTATATGGCGGACACAGTGGTCAGGCTCAGAGACGGGCGGATCCGCGACACCGTCAGGAATGCACAGCGCGTCAGTGCGGAAGAACTTGAATGGTAAGAAAAGGCGCGGAGGCAGAGCAGCTGATACGGGAGAAAAAGCATTACGTAATCATAGCACAGGGAACCGCATCATGAAGAATAATCCTCTGAACAAAAGGTTTGTCCGCGATCTTCGGGGCGACCTGGGAAAATATCTGGCGATCGCTCTCCTTATGACCTTGACGATCGGGTTCATTTCCGGATTTCTGGTGGCCGACGGCAGCATGATCAAGGCTTATAACGAGAGCTTCACCAGGTATAACATAGAGGACGGAAATTTCCGGACACAGAAGAAAATGAACAAGGCGCAGTGGAAATCCGTGGAGGGACTGGGCCTTTCTTTGCATGAAAATTTTTACCGGGAATTCCGGATCGAGAACGGCAGCACGCTGCGCGTATTCAGAAACAGAGACGAAGTCAACTTCGTCTGTCTGATGGAGGGGGCATTTCCGGCAGCACCGGGAGAGATCGCTGTAGACCGGATGTACGCCGATAACAATGGACTGAAAACAGGCGACCGGATCCGGCCGGCGGAAGCTGTGGAGACGCAAGGCGGCGGGCAGCCTGAGGGCACACAGCAGGCGGCGAACGCACAGGAGGGCACACAGCAGGCGGCGAACGCGCGGGAAGGCTGGCTGATCACCGGCCTGGTGGCTCTTCCGGATTACAGCGCAATGTTCTCTGACAACAATGATACGATGTTCGATGCGCTGATGTTCGGCGTGGCGGTGTGCTGCGAAGAGGAGTTTGCGGGATACGCTGAGGAGGGGCTGTGTTTTGACTATGTATGGAAATACGACGACCCTCCCCTCACGGAGGAAGTAGAGAAAGACCGCGGTGAGGACCTGATGAAGGATCTGATGAAAGAGGTCAGGCTGGAGAGCTTTGTCCCGCGGTACGCCAACCAGGCGATCCGCTTTACGGGAGAGGACATGGGGAGTGACCGCGCGATGATGCAGCTGCTCCTGTACATCATGATCGGGATCATTGCCTTTGTATTCGGCATTACGACAAGCAATACGATCAGCAAGGAGGCGCCTGTCATCGGCACGCTCCGCGCAATGGGCTTTACTAAGGGGGAACTGGTGCGGCACTACATGACGATGCCGCTTTTGGTGACGCTGATCAGCGCGCTGATCGGCAATCTCCTGGGATATACGGCTCTCAAGGATTTATGCGCCGCCATGTATTACAAGAGCTACAGTCTGCCGACATACGTGACAGTGTGGAACGGGACTGCTTTTGTCGAGACGACAGTGGTGCCGATCCTGATCATGGCTGTGGTCACCTGGGTGACCCTGCGATATTCGCTGGGCCTTACCCCGCTGCAGTTCCTTCGCAGAGACCTGCGCCGAAGGAAGATCAAAAAGGCGTTTCCGCTCAGCAGCGGGATTCCGTTTTTTGACAGATTCCGGATCAGGGTGATCGCACAGAACCTGCCGAATTATGTGGTCCTCCTGATCGGCATTTTCTTTGCCAATGTGCTGTTGATCTTCGGACTGGCGCTGCCGCCGGCGCTCGATCACTATCAGGAAGCGATCAAAGGAAATCAACTGGCTGATCACCAGTATATCCTGCAGATTCCGATGGAAGCGATGGACGAGGACCACAAACTTAAGAGCGCCTTCCGGATGATGGAGTTCATGAGCGGCGCGGAGACGGAGAATGAGACGGCGGAGAAATTCAGCGCATACACCCTGCGGACGCCCTCCGACGGACCATACCGGAAAGAGGACGTCATGGTGTACGGCATGAAAACGGACAGCCGCTATGTGGAGGGCATTCCTTCTTCTGAAAAAAGTGAAGGGCCGCAGGTCCTGATCTCGTCTGCGTATTCCGATAAATACGACATTTTTTCGGGAGACAGCATCGTGCTGCAGGAAAAGTACGGCTCGGAGAAATACACGTTGCGGGTGGCCGGCGTCTACGAGTATCCGGCGTCCATCTGTGTCTTTATGGAGCAGGACGCGCTGAACCGGCTGTTCGACCTGGGAAAGAACTACTACTCGGGATATCTCTCGGAAACGCCGATCACCGACATCGACAGTAAATATATCGGCACGGAGATCGATCTGGAGTCCCTGACGAAGGTGACCAGGCAGCTGACGATCTCCATGGGCAGCTTGATGTATCTGCTGGATATTTTTGCGGTGCTGATCTTCATGGTACTGATCTATATTTTGTCCAAGATCATTATCGAGAAGAACGCGCAGTCCATCTCCATGGTCAAAATACTGGGATATTCGGGTTCCGAGATCGGCCGCCTGTATATCCGTTCCACCACGATTATCTACGCGATCTGTTTTCTGGCGACGATCCCGGGTGTCACGGTGCTGATCCGGTATCTCCTGAAAGTGATGATCCGGCTGAAGATGACGGGCTGGATCGAGCTGTATGTGGACACACCGGTCTATGTGAAGATGCTGCTGCTGGGCACCGTGTCTTACGCAGTGGTCGCGGTATTTGAATATAGGAAAATCAGCAAGGTCCCGATGGATGAGGCGCTCAAGAATGTGGAGTAAAAGAGAATGAAAAGACATCATAGATGGGATAAAAGAAGAATCCTCGCAATTCTTTGTGCTTCTTTACTCGGCTTTTCGGGCTGCGCACAGGGCGGGAACGGAGCCGGCAGCACATCGGCGGCGGATCAGACCGGAGCAGAAGCCATATCGGCGGCGGATCAGACCGGGAGCACCGGTGAGATCGCCTTTCATCCACCCGCTGACACGCCTACTGTCATTCCGGGCGAGAAGGAGGAGACGGTCTATGTCAAGGCCGACGCTACTGGCAAACCTAAGGAGACAACGGTCGAAGTGGTCCTGCGAAAGATCACGGGTACGGATCCGGTAGAGGACCTCTCTAATCTAAGGGAGATCAAAAACACAGAGGGGGATGAAGAATACAGCAGCGCGGGTGACGGCCGGTATCTGTGGGAAAACCACGGAGAGGACATTCATTACAAAGGCGTCTCGGAGGACGTGTTGCCGGTGGATGTGAAAACCACATATTATCTCGAAGGGCAGGAAGTGACAGCTGATCACATTGCGGGAAAAACGGGCGCAGTGCGTATCCGGTTCGACTACGAGAATCACACAGAGGTGCCTTTCATGGTGCTCTCGGCAGTGCTTATGGATGGAAGTGTTTTCAGCGACGTGGCGGTGGAAAACGGAAGGATCATCGACCTCGGAGAACAGAAAGCGGTGATCGGATACGCGTTTCCGGGACTTGCGGACAGACTGAAGCTGACGGACTACGAGCCTACAGAGGAGGTGGAGCTGCCGGAATTTGTGGAGATCTCCGCGCGGGCGGTCGACTTCGCACTCGATTTTACGGCGACTGTCGTGAGTACGGGGCTGTTTGACGAGGTGAAGGAAAAGGATCTTACGGACCTCGAGGACATGGCGGACGACATGGACGAGCTGACGGACGCGTCGAAGGAACTCGTGGATGCGGCAGGAGAGCTGGCAGATGGCGGAGCGGAATTTGGAGACTATCTGTCTCAGTATTTTGGCGGACTTTCGCAGATCAGCGAGGGGACGGGAGCACTGGATAAGGGCCTTAAGGCGCTCGCTGACAATATCGGACGGATCACGGACGGATCCGCAGCCCTACAGAATGGCCTCTCCCAAATGGAGGGCTCTCTCTCGAAGATCGACCTGTCGGCGCTCGGCTCTAAGGAGAGCGGGGAAGCGGCGCAGGCGGCTGCGGCGGCCATGCAGTCACTTGGCAGGGACACAGCCTCCCTCAGCGAAAAACTGACATCCGTGTTCACTGCTGTCGAGAGACTTGGCACATTCATGGAGTATCTGACAACCTATGCCGGTCAGGTGGAGGCTCTGAAAACGGCAGTTGACGAGAACCCGGCGCCTGTCCTCACAGAGATCGCGCCGGATCTTTCGGAGAATCTGAATAACGAGGCTTCTTCGCAGGCAAATGCGGCAGTGAAGGCTGCAGCTGAAAACGCAGTGAAGGGAGTAATACAAGATTCTGTATTGTCAGCAGTGGAAAGCGGAATGGCGGCAGCCGTAGAAAAGGTGGCAGCGAAGATAGCAGTGGCAGCTGCTGAGCAGGCGGCGCAGGGTACAGCGGATTCGGCAAAAGACGCGGTGCGGGAAGGCATTGAACAGAGTGGCGCGCTGGACGATCTGGGGCTGACATCGGAGCAGGTCGCGGCGGCAAAGGAACAGCTGATCGGTGAGATCCTGAACAGGATCGAAGCCGTTCCGGGGGACTCTTCGGGCCTCGCTTACGAGGTCGCAGCAGAAGTCAGCGGAGATATCTCATCCGGGATCGCTTCCAGGATCACGGACGAGATCACAGGCGGAATCACTGTGGACCCGGACACAGTGGAGATCCGCCTGGACGAACTGCTTACGCAGACCCTGTCAGGTATGCAGGAAGTGTTGGACGGGAAGTATGGCAATATCCTTTCGGCGAAAGAAGAGGTCGGGGAACTTACATTTCCCGACATGAGCATTCTGAGCGCGGAACAGATCGAAGAGATCGCACAGATTCTGGGAGAGATGGGCCGGTCGCTTCAAGTCGTCAGCGCGTATGCGGAAGGAGTGGCAACCCTGTCGGATTCACTCAAAGGCCTGTCGGAGGGAATGAAGTCGCTGCAGTCAGGCGTCACGGCACTCTCAAAGGGCAGCGAGGAACTTACCGGCGGATTGGTTGTGTTTAAAGAGGCGCTGATCGCTGCGGCGGATGGGTCTGAGTCGCTCAGCAGCGCGCTCCGTGAGGTCGCCGCGGCGGGCGGAGAGCTCGACAGCGCTTTTGGCGAGCTTGTGAACGGACTGGACGCGTTCGCGGACGGCGTTTCCGAGTTCGACGAGGAGGGCATTCGGAGCCTCGCGGATCTGACAGGGCCGGAATACCTTGAGGTGATCCGGCGCGTGCGGGCCTCGCGCGACGCCGAGCGTTCCTACACCAACTTTTCGGGGATCTGTGACGGCTCGAAGGGAAGCGTGCGATTCATCATCGAGACAGAGGAGATCAGCGCCGGGGATTGACCGGCTGTGAGTGAGTCAAAGGGTCTGTCCCTTTGGCTCATTTTTGTTTAGACAAAATTCACAATCTCGCCATAAGAATCCGATTGGGCGCGTGCTATAATCTGTATGAATATACCAAACAATCGAGGTGAGAACGATTATTGTGAGCGACAAGATTGTAAGTGAAGAACTTGATAACACAGAATTTGACACTCCTAAAGAGAGCAAAGCCGCGCGGCGCGAGCTTGCCCGGAACGGTCTCGACTCCTCGCAGGTACGGGAGCGCACGAGCAAAGGCAAGACCAACTTACAGATCGACCGGACCGCGAAGACGACGGCCGATATCATAAAAGAGAACGTCTTTACGTACTTCAACCTGATCTTTTTGGTCATCAGCCTGCTTCTCATCGCGGCGGGCGCCTTTAACAGCCTGACGTTCCTGCCGGTGGTCATCGCGAACATGGTGATCGGTATTGCCCAGGAGCTGCATGCCAAAAAAGTGCTGGACGAACTGAGTATCCTGCACGAGCCCAACGCCGTTGCGATCCGCGACGGCGCAAAGACCAAGATCGCGATCGACAAGCTGGTCCTTGGCGACGTCATCATCCTGGAGGCGGGGAACCAGATCCCCGCGGACGCGGTGATCCTGGAAGGCGAGATCGCTGTCAATGAGGCGCTCCTTACCGGCGAAGCCGACGAGATCGTCAAGGGAAGCGGAGACGCGCTGATGTCCGGAAGCTTTGTCGCCTCCGGGCGCTGCAGGGCGGAGCTTACGAAGGTGGGGCAGGACTCCTACATTTCAAACCTTATGCTGAAGGCGCGCAAGATGCCGACAGGCGAGCAGTCCGAGATGGTGCGCTCCATCAACCGGATCATTATCGCGGCGGGCATCCTGATCATCCCCATTGGATTGACCCTGTTCATCCAGAGCTTTGTGACGCAGGGAAACAGCTTCAGCGACAGCGTTGTCAGAATGGTGGCGGCTGTGATCGGTATGATCCCGGAGGGACTGTACTTACTGGTGAGCGTTACACTGGCGACCAGCACTGTTTTGCTTGCGAAACGGAATGTCATGCTGCATGACATGAAGAGCGTGGAGACGCTCGCACGGGTAGACACGCTGTGCGTCGACAAGACGGGAACGATCACAGACAACAGCATGCTGGTGGCCGACGCGGTCCCGGCGCAGAGCTTAACGGACGACCAGATGAGGCGCTACAAAGTGCTCGTGGGCGAGTACCTGGAGGCACTGTCCGACGACAACATCACGATGCGGGCGATGCGCGAGTACTTCCGGGGCAGGGGAAACCGGCAGGCGGTCTCCATTTTCCCGTTTAGTTCAAAACATAAATACAGCAGTGTCCAGTTCACGGACTCCACTTTCGTGCTGGGGGCGCCGGAATTCGTGCTGTGCGAAGATTTTGACAAATACAGCGAAACCGTGGACCAGTACGCAACAAAGGGGCTCCGCGTACTCGTCTTTGCGCGCTTTATGGGCGACGGAACGGGCGCGGGCGCGACGGTGCGCAGATCCCTGCCCGTGCCCAAGAAGGGCCTGTACGGACTGAAAGTGGAGCCGATCTTCTTTATCCTCCTGCAGAACCCGCTGCGGGAGAACGCGAAGAAGATCTTTGGGTATTTTGCCAAACAGGGCGTGAACGTGCGCGTCATCTCGGGAGACAGCCCGCTGACCGTGTCGGAAGTCGCAAGACAGGCCGGCATCGAAAACGCGGAGAGCTATATCGACGCCACGTGGCTAAGGAGCGACGATGACATCGCCGAAGCGGCGCGCAAATACACGGTGTTCGGGCGCGTGACGCCGGACCAGAAGCAGAAGATCGTGAAAGCGCTGCAGGCCGAGGGGCACACAGTGGCGATGACAGGCGACGGCGTCAACGACATCCTCGCGATGAAGAGCGCGGACTGCAGTATCGCGATGGCAGCCGGCTCGGACGCAGCGGTGCAGGCATCGCAGGTGGTCCTTCTGGACTCCGACTTCGCCCACATGCCGCAGATCGTGAACGAGGGGCGCAAGATCATCAACAACGTGGAGCGCTCCGCGACGCTGTTCCTCGTGAAGAATATCTTTTCGCTCCTGCTGTCAGTGTTCTCGATCATCAACGTGCTGGTCTATCCGCTGCAGCCCTCGCAGATCTCTCTGATCAGCATGTTCAACATCGGAATCCCCGCGTTTTTCCTCGCGCTGGAGCCCAACAACCGCCGGATCGAGGGGAATTTCCTCCGCAAAGTCGTGTTCAACGCGATGCCGGCGGCACTGACAGACTTCTTCGCCATCGCAGCGCTGGTCGTTTTCGGAAGCACGTTCAAAGTGGCGGAAGTGGATATCTCGGTCGCGGCGACGTTCCTTCTGGCGATCGTAGGATTCATGATCCTGCTGCGGATCAGCACGCCTATGAACAGGTATCACTGGGCGGTGATCTCGGGATGCATTGTCGGACTTTGCTTTTTTGCCTACTTTTTCAGCTGGCTGTTCTCGATCCAGCACATCTCCACGGAGTGCATCATGCTCTTTGTGCTGTTCGCTATCGCAACGGAGCCGGCGATGAGATACCTTGGATGGCTGTTCGATCTGATTGAGAATAAGATCGATGAGATGACGGATAAATACAGAGGAGGACAGGAAGATGACTTCGCGCTCGGAGAATAATGCCTCAGGCGGTTCCGCAAACGGACCGGAGACGAAACAGTGGGAGAAAGTGCTGTTCGTATACAACCCCGTCGCAGGTAAATCAGAGATCAAAACAGAGCTCGCCGACATCGTCGGGATCCTTTCTGGAGATTCCCGCCTGGTCACCTGCTATCCCACAAAGAGCAGGGGCGATGCGCGGGATTTCGTCAGCGCAAGGCCGGAGGACTATGCGTATGTGGTCTGCGCCGGCGGAGACGGGACCCTGGACGAGGTGGTCAGCGGCATGATGGAGAGCACTGTGAACCCGGTGATCCCGATCGGCTATATCCCGACCGGAACGACCAATGACTTTGCGACGAGCCTCGGGATCTCTTCGAATAAAAAAGAGGCTGCGAAGATCGCGGTGCAGGGGAAAGTCATGGAGTGCGACCTCGGGCGGTTCAATAAGAGCATGTATTTCACGTATGTGGCGGCGTTCGGTCTTTTTACAGAGTCCTCCTATGAGACGCCGCAGGATCTCAAGAACCTGCTGGGCCATATGGCATATGTGCTGCAGGGCCTGATGGACCTGGGAAAGACCCGCACGTACCACTTCCGCGTGGAGTCTGACGAGCTGTCTGTCTCTGACGAGTTCGTGTATGGAATGGTCACGAACTCCAAATCCGTGGGCGGGATCGCGGATATCACGGGCAGCAAGGTCGATATGAGCGACGGGCTGTTCGAGGTGACGCTGATCAGGATGCCGGCGAACCCGCTGGAACTGAGCGACATCCTCTCGTACCTCAGCCATCTTACGGACTCGTCGGACCTGGTGTATCAGTTCAAGACATCGCATATCGTGCTTGAGTCGACGGAGAGGGTCAAGTGGACCCGTGACGGCGAGTACGCCGGGACATTCAAGCGGGTAGAACTGACGAATCTTCACAAGGCGCTTAAGATCCTGGTGCCGCGAGAGAATCAGTGATCCGGTTTCCGGCACAGCGACTCTGCGAGAATTAACACAAAGTTCACAAAATGGTAATAGTTAATTCTCACGGAAATGTGTAAAATTGAGTTTGTAGTGTTGTGACCGAGTTTATTCGAAAGGAAGGAACAAATGAACGTATTTACAAAGCTTTTTATCACAGCGATCGGCACCGCTGCAGCGGCCGGCGCAGTCTGGTATTTCAAAAATCGCAGCGAGGAAGAACCGTTTGATCTCGATGAGTTCGACGAGGACTACGACGAAGTAGAGGATTTCGAAGAGGAAGACGCTGAGGCTGAGGAGCCTGCGGTAGAGGCCGAGGAGCCTGCGGAAGAGGCAGAAGCAGTCGTGGAAGAAGCCGAGACAGCAGAGGAAGCGGAGCCCGCGGAAGTTGCGGAAGAAGCTGAGGCTGTGGAAGAGGCTGAGGAGTGCAAGACCTTTGATCTGGACGGCGATGGCGTGAACGATGCGATCTCCCTGGACACCGACGGTGATGGCAAGATCGATGCTCTGGCTGTCGATACAGACGACGACGGCAAAGTGGACAAGCTTCTTTTTGACACGAACGGAGACGGCGTGGCGGATACAGTGCTGACTATGGACAAGGAAGAAGCGGCCGAAGAAGCAGATAAGGAAGAAGAATAGGATAGGATTATGAAGAGAATTGTTATTGCGCTGGTACTGATGATGACTTTGCTGCTGGCCGCTTGCCAGAAATCCGGCAATTCCAATAAAGTGGAAAAGCTGCCGAAATTAAAAGACAGCGCCTCCCTTGAAGAAGCAGGAAAACTCGCAGGATTTGACCTGGTCGTACCGGAAAGCATGAAAGACTATACAAACGTCACGGTCCAGGCTGCGAAAAAGAAAATGATCCAGGTCACCTACAGTGACAAAGATATGAGCGCTGAGGACAAGAAGACTGTTGTGATCCGAAAGGCAGCCGAAAACATCAGCATTTCCGAAGACAGCAAAGAATATCCTGAAAAAACGCTGGACCAGATGAACGGAGCGGTTGTGACGACGAAAGGCGAAGAGGGACTGATCAATCTTGCCGTTTGGAAGAAGCACGGATATGTCTATTCGTTATATTTTGACGAGGCTGTTCCAAGAGAAACAATTGAGTATTACATGAATTATATCTATTGAGTGTCAAAGTGAGTCAAAGGGTCTGTCCCTTTGACCCACTTTCATTGTGTGCGATCGGAATGAGCCAAAGGGACAGTACCTTTGGCTCATTTATGGTATACTGAATTAAGAACTATTGGCGCAGCAGGAGGGTATGAAAATGGGGATGATCACTTCTGATTTTTTTGCAAAATATGACAAGATTGAATCGATGGAAACGTCGTTTACAGTTGAGGAACTGATCGAAATGGCGTCCGCGGAGCTGCAGGAGCGCATGGCAGACCTGGTCGCGGAAAACGGAGACATGCGTTATATAACTGCTGAAGCGCTGCTCTCGCTTTTGGAAGACAGGGCGTTTTTTGCCAGAATTCAGGAACTTGTTGACGGCGGCGAGACGATCACGCTCAGCAATGTAACGCTGGCCTGCAAGTCTGAGCACAGCAGCAAGATGGGCCTTGGAACTGAGGACGTGCAGGAGAAGATCCTGGAGTTCTTTGAGAGAGCGGATGATGTAGCCAACCAGATCGACAGTTTTTTGGCAGGCAGTAAGGAGTGGGTCACCGGCCTGTACGTATTTTCAAACGGATGGACAGGCGTGGAAACGGAGCGCTTCGCGGAAAAAGGGTGGGTGGACCCGGACGAAGAGCAGCTGGAGGAGGATCTTATCGACAGTGTTCCCGAACCCGCCAACAGCTACCTGATCGATTCGGAAGGAGAGCTCATCGCGTCTCCCGATATCCGGTACGACATGGAAATGTGGATGGACTTCGTTGACATGTTCTCCGCAATTCACGAGGAGGCTGTTGCGGGCGAGATCTCCATGGAAACGCATGCTGCTGAGATCGGGCACGGCACGCACAAGAAGGGCTTTATCGTCTTCTCGGACGAAGTCGACAAAGCGCTGAAAGAGAACAAACCTGTCGTGGTCATTGAAAGTGCAGGTACTTTCGCCGGCATGATCTATCCCGGAATTTATGACTTTGCGATCAAGATGAGGAACAAAGTCAGGGAGTTCGGGGCGGTGCCTGCGTTTGTCGCTGTTTTGAACGGGCAGATCCATATCGGATTGACGGAAGAAGAGATCCTGTACCTCGAGCAGAAGCGTGGCTCGATCTTCAAGGTCTCGACCAGGGACATCCCGGTCATCATGGCCAAAAAACAGGACGGCGTCATGACGATCGCAGCCGCGATCAAGGCGGCGTCGCTGGCAGGGATCCCGGTAGCTTGCGGCAGCGGTATCGGCGGCGCGCAGATCGGAGCTGAGACTTCGATGGATATCTCGACGGACCTCGAGTCGCTGGCGAGAAATATGGTGATGGTCGTATGTTCCGGTACCAAGCCTATTCTGGATCTTAACCTTACCATGGAATATCTGGAGACGAAGGGTGTTCCGGTAGTCGGCTACTGCACGGACAAGATGCCGGAGTACATGGTGCGCGGCAGCGGCTTCCGCCTGACGTATCGTATGGACACGCCGGAAGATCTGGCGGAGATCATGCACATCAAGAAAGAGATGGGCATCACGGGCGGCGTTCTGGTCGTGAACCCTGTGCCCGAGGAATACGAGCTGGATCCGGTCCGCACCAAGCAGGCTGTCGATAACGCGATGATGGACGTGCGGAAAAACCATGTCGTGGGCAAGGCCGTCACAGGCTACATGATGGGCCGTATCAAGGAATACCTGGGCGAGGAAAGCGTGGAGTCCCAGAAGGCGTTCCTGCTCAACAACGCAGAACTCGCGGCGAAGGTCGCGAAGGCGATCGCGGAGAAGAGATAAGCGGCGCGCGCTTGCACGCATGGGTTTGATGATTTCGAGGGGTGCTGCGGTGGCAGCACCCTTTTTTTAAAGCTTTTACGGATGGTTGGGCGTGATGAAGGCATCTGTGAAAAGTGTTCCATCTGGTTTCATTGCGGTTGGGCGTGATGAAGCTATTCTAAGAAAATGTTCCACAAATTCTGACTGGTTTTAGAATAGTTGGGCGTGACAGGGATATACGGAAAAAATGTTCCTAAAATCATTTCTCTGTTTGTATACATTTTTCAAAACACTGCTCGCTGCGCCCAACTCGGTTTTTCATTGCAAGAATTATTGGAACATTTTTCTTATGATCGATTGCCTACGCCCAATACATCCAAAATCCGTGGGAACACTTTTTCACTCACCTCATAATTATGCCCAACCGTTCAAATACGGGGAACATTATGAAGAAACCGGCATCTATGCCCAATCCATTTCAAGTTGACAGCTTGCGTATCCAATGGTGATTTGTGCTTGCAATCCCCTCTTTTTCTTCGTATCATAATCGTACTGGAATTCTTCCGGTGGGCCGCGGAATTCTTCTGCGGTGACAGATTCCATTTTATTTTTTGATACAGGCGGAAGGTAAGACTACGCATTTTTTTGTTCGGGATTCTTCTGTTCTTTCCTGTGGTGTGTTTGTATCGAATATCATCGTTTTTGTTAGTAATTATTTGGTTAGCAGAAGAGGACTGTTTACAGGAAATTATTTGGTTTGCAGAAGAGGACTGTTTACAGGAAATCAGTCTCCTCCCCCGCCTGGGAAAGGAGAAGTATGCAGTATGAAGTGTTCAGGAGTGCCGTGCTCGGGCTTCTCGAAGAGGACAAGGAATGGTCCGTGCGCGCGGAGTGGCAGGAAGTGCCCGCGGTGCTTTCGTGTGGTGAGGGAAGCATCGCAGGGAGTGTTGGGAGGACCGGGAGCAGCGGCAGAAGCGGAGGCAGCGGCATTGAAAGCAGCGGAAGTAGCAGCAATGGAAATGGAAGCAACGGAGGCAGCGGAAGCGGAGGAGCTGGGAACACCGGTCACTCCGGAAGCGGTGTTGTGTCAGGTGCAAACGCCTGCGATGATTTGATCGAGGATTTCATCGAGCTGGAGCAGGAGAAGGGTCCCTTTTATGAGTTTATGACGATCTCGATCAACCGCCTGTATTTTTCTTATATGGAGGAGGGTTGGGACGCCGTCCGCAGCAATCTGGAAAAGTACACGCGCCGTGATGATCGCGGTGCGCGGCGAAACAGAGGTATCGACTACGAGGCGAGACTTACTCCGGAAGGAGTGGCGCTTTACAGGAAACTCAGGGAGCTGCGCGGCCGGATCGCGATGAGCAAGCAACTGCCTCCGTACTTTATCTTCATGAATCGGTCGCTTTACGAGATGTGCTGCAGGCAGCCGGATTCGATGGAAGAGCTTCTTGAGCTCTACGGCGTCGGAGAGAAGAATTCAAGCGAGCATGGCGAGGAATTCCTTGAAGAGATCAGGAAGTTTACGGGCGGTAAGAAGCGGCAGCTGGCGAAGATACCTTGAAGGAGCTTCTTAAGTTATTATTGAAATATCATTGATTTTTTGCCGCTGACATGGCGGCTGAGCCCTCTCAGCCGTCCAATAAGCGGCAAATCAAGCTAAAATCGATGAAATGGCCGGTTAAGGGACTCCCATAGGGGTTCGGCCGCCCCTAAAGCGGCAAATCAAGCTAAAATCGATGAAATGGACGGTTTCGGGACGCCCGAGGGGGTTCGGCCGTCCCTAAAGCGGCAAATCGAGCAGAAATCAATGAAATGGCCGGTTAAGGGACGCCCATAGGGGTTCCATCGCCCCTCAACCGGCAAATCAAGCTAAAATCGATGAAATGGACGGTTTCGGGCCGCCCAAAGGGGATTGGCCGCCCCTACAGCGGCAAATCGAGCAGAAATCAATGAAATGGCCGGTTAAGGGACGCCCATAGGGGTTCCATCGCCCCTTTACCGGCAAATCAAGCAGAAATCAAGCTAAAATCGATGAAATGGACGGTTTCGGGACGCCCGAGGGGGCTTGGCCGTCCCTAAAGCGGCAAATCAAGCAGAAATCAAGCAGAAATCAAGACGACCAAGCCGAAAACAATACGGAATCAACCTGAAATGAACAGGAATCCTCAAGATTGTATACCGGAGTACAAATATTCATTGCAATGTCTTTGTAAACCCGATATAATGAAAAGCAATCTTGAAAAAGGAGGGATATGACCAATGAAAGCATATACGGAAATGACCAGAGATGAGCTGACAGCCGAGATCAAGGAGCTCAAAGAGGTCTATAAGAAATATCAGAAGATGGACCTGAGCCTTGACATGAGCAGAGGAAAGCCCTGCGCGGAGCAGCTTGACCTGTCCATGGGCATGATGGACGTACTGAGCTCGGAGAGCGACCTCGCGTGCGAGGACGGCACGGACTGCCGCAACTACGGCGTACTGACGGGCGTTCACGAAGCCAAAGTCCTGATCGGCGACATGATGGAGAACAATCCCGACAATATCATCATTTTCGGCAATTCCTCCTTGAACGTGATGTACGACACGGTCTCCAGAGCGATGACGCACGGCATCCTCGGCAACACGCCCTGGTGCAAGCTCGACAAAGTTAAATTCCTGTGCCCTGTGCCCGGATATGACAGGCACTTTGCGATCACAGAGTATTTTGGCATAGAGATGATCCCGGTGCCGATGACGCCCGAAGGCCCCGACATGGATATGGTCGAGAAGCTGGTCTCGGAAGACGATTCGATCAAGGGCATCTGGTGCGTGCCAAAATACAGCAATCCCCAGGGCTATTCCTACTCGGATGAGACAGTCAGAAGGTTCGCGAAGCTCAAGCCCGCAGCGCCTGACTTCCGCATTTTCTGGGACAACGCGTACGGCGTGCATCACCTTTACGAGCACAAGCAGGACCACCTGATCGAGATCCTGGCGGCCTGCAAGAGGGCAGGAAATCCGGACCTTGTCTACAAGTTCTCTTCCACCTCCAAGATCACATTCCCCGGAAGCGGGATTGCGGCGCTCGCGGCGTCGCCGAACAATCTGGAGGACATTCAGGATCAGCTCAAGAGGCAGACGATCGGTCACGATAAGGTGAACCAGCTGCGGCACGTCCGGTATTTTGGCGACATCCACGGACTCGTGGAGCACATGAAAAAGCACGCGGAGATTCTGCGGCCCAAGTTCGAGGCGGTCGAGGACATCCTCGAGGAGGAGCTCGGAGGACTTGGCATCGCGGAGTGGACGAAGCCGCACGGCGGATACTTCATCTGCTTCGAGTCGATGGAAGGCTGCGCGAAGGCGATCATCAAGAGGTGCAGCAAGTGCGGCGTGAAAATGACGCCTGCAGGGTCCACATGGCCTTACAAGAAGGATCCCTATGACAGGGACATCCGCATCGCGCCTTCCTATCCGTCACTGGAAGACCTGATCACGGCAGCGAAACTGTTCGCGCTGAGCGTCAGGATCGTGAGCGCGGAGAAACTGATCGGCAAGATGGACGAAGTTTGATAAGAAAAGTGAGTCAAGGGGACAGACCCTTCGACTCACTTTTTTTGTGCGATAAGCCGGTAAGCGCAGCTCGTGCTTGCACGAAGATGCATTTGCCGGCCAACGGTCAATCGAGTAGGAGGTCCTCCTACTCGATCGCGCCGGGCACGGTTTGAGCCAAAGGGTCTGTCCCTTTGGCTCAACCTTTACCTCATTCCGTTTTTTAATGAACTGTTAATAGGTGACGGAAAGGAAACGTGCTATAATTACCCTGTATGTGCCGGACAGGCCGATTGACCTGTCACGCGCGGATTGTTATCATAGAAGGACTATATTGATAAAAGACTATACTGATAAAAGACTATATTGAAAAACTATAATTGATAAAAGAAATTACTATTTACGGAGTGAACGGATGAGAAAGAAAAGTGTGAGGATCGGAACGATCCTTTTGCTCGTAATGACGACCGCGCTTTCGGGCTGCGGCATGGCGGTGGAAGAATACAGCGTGATCGCCACGACGGGAGAAGTCTCGCAGGTGTCAACGGAGACTTTTGCGTCGGTGTATCAGAAGATGCCTTACGCGAATGACGCCGATGTGGAGGGGTCTCTGACGAAGTACGGCGAGGATTCGGATGCCGCGGAGGGAGCGACCAGTGCTGCCGCGGAAGAAAAAGAGAGAAAGTGGAGGACGATCCTCGAAGACGTAAGTCTCTTCTCGGGCCCTGAAAAAGGGAGAGTCCTGATGGTGATCCCTAAGGGAAGCAAGGTCGATGTTTTGACAGACAAAGAAAACCAGTGGTACAAGATCCGCTACCACGGAACGACCGGTTTCGTGAAGTCCGGCTATTTTGTCGAGGACTGGGAGGCCGAGAAGGCGGAGCGCCAGAAGCGCGAGGAAGAAGAGGCGAAGAAGAAGGCTGAAAAAGAAGCCAGAAAGAAGGCCGAGGCAGAGAAGAAGCGCAAGGAAGCCGAAGCCAAGAAGAAGGCAGAGGAAGAGAAGAAGCGCAAGGAAGAAGAGGCGAAGAAGAAGGCCGAGGAAGAAGCGAAGAAGAAGGCAGAGGAAGAGGCCAGGAAGAAAGCCGAGGAAGAGAGAAAGCGCAAAGAAGCCGAGGCCAAGAAGAGGGCGGAGGAAGAGGCGAAGAAGAAAGCCGAAGAAGAAGCCAAGAAGAAGGCCGAAGAAGAGAAGAAAAAAGCGGCAGAAGAGAAGAAGCGCAAGGAAGCCGAGGCGAAAAAGAAGGCCGAAGAGGAAAAGAAGAGGAAGGCCGAGGAAGAGAAAAAGCGCAAGGAAGAGGAAGCCAGAAGGAAAGCTGAAGAAGAGCGGGCGAGAGCCATGGCCAACGGCGAAGTGACGAGAAGGCTCGCGGAAACGGTTAACCTGAGGAATCCGGACGATCCTGAGATCCTGTACGGCATCGTGCCGACCGGTTCCTATGTCACGGTCCTTGAGGACCTCGGCGACGGCTGGTTCCTCGTAGACTACGACGGCATGGAAGGCATGATCAAGGGCGGCTATTTCACAGAGGACGATCCGTAAGGAGTCGTCCGGGAGGGAAAGATGATCAAGAGATACACTTACGGCAAGGTTTTTAAGACAGATTCCGTTCAGTCGATACCGGCGGCGCAGATCGGGGAGATCCCCTATGTGAAGGCGGACGCGGAGAAGCTCTCGTTTACGTATCATATGGAGCCTGACGACATCGTCTACGGTCTTGGGGAGAACGTGCGCGGGATCAACAAGAGAGGCTGGATCTACGAGAGCAAGTGCAGCGACGAGTCCAAACATCTCGAGGACCGCAGGTCCCTGTACGCGGCCCACAACTTTATTGTGGTGGACGGACGGGACCGGTTCGGGCTCTTCGTGGACTATCCCGGGATCCTGACGTTCGACGTGGGCTACACGGACCTGTCCGTCCTTACGATCACGGCGTCGGACTGGAATCTGGATGTCTACGTGATCGAGGGAAACAGCGTCATCGATATCATCCGGCAGTTCCGGGGGCTCATCGGCAGAAGCTATATCGCGCCCCGATGGGCGTTCGGCAACGGGCAGAGCCGCTGGGGCTATGTCACAGCGGACGACGTCCGTGAAGTGGTGAAGAAGCACCGGAAAGCCGGCGTTCCGCTGGATATGGTCTATCTGGACATCGATTACATGGAGCGGTTCAAGGACTTCACGGTCAACAGCGAGCGGTTCCCGGATTTCGCGGATTTCGTGAAGGAGATGAAGGACCAGCATGTCCGCCTGATCCCGATCATCGACGCCGCTGTCAAAGAGGAAAAGGGATACTCCGTCTATGACGAGGGCATCACGAACGGCTATTTCTGCACCGATAAGGACGGAAAACCCTTCGTCGGGGCTGTCTGGCCGGGACGCTCTCTTTTTACGGATATGCTTAACAAGGATGCCAGGGACTGGTTCGGCGATCAGTACAAGGCTCTTCTGGACCAGGGGATCGAGGGCTTCTGGAACGACATGAACGAGCCCTCCATCTTCTACGCGGACGACAGGCTCGCGGATGTGCTGGAGGAGATCGCAAAGATGCGGGAAGGCGATCAGAACCTTGATCTGGACGCGTTCTCCCACTTTGAGAACCTCGTCGGAAGCCTCTCCGCGAATCCTGAGGATTACAAGAAGTTCTATCACACCGTGAATGGTGAGAAGATCCGCCACGACAAGGTGCACAACCTGTACGGCTACAATATGACAAGGGCAGCGGGCGAAGCTTTCGAGCGTCTCGTTCCGGACAAGCGCGTCCTTCTGTTCTCCAGGGCTTCCTGCATCGGTATGCACCGCTACGGCGGGATCTGGCAGGGCGACAACAAGTCCTACTGGGCGCATCTCCTGATGAACCTCAAGATGCTGCCTTCGCTGAACATGTGCGGCTTCCTGTACACGGGCGCTGACGTCGGCGGCTTCGGCAGCGATACGACAGAGGACCTGGTGATGCGGTGGTACGCGCTCGGTATTTTTACGCCCCTTCTGCGGAACCACTCCGAGATGGGCACCCGCAGGCAGGAATTCTACCAGTTCAATGACCGCGAGGGCTTTAAGGCGATCATCAAACTCCGCTACCGGCTGCTCCCGTATCTGTACAGCGAGTACATGAAGGCGGCGCTGCGCGGCGACATGATGTTCCGTCCGCTGGCTTTTGACCACCCGAACGACGAGAGATGCAGGACGATCGAGGACCAGCTCTACCTCGGCAGCGAGCTGATGATCGCGCCGGTCTACGAGCAGAACGCGCAGGGCAGGATGGTGTATCTGCCCGAGCGCATGAAGATGCTCCGTTTTACGAGAAACGGCGATATCGAGGAGAAGATCCTCGAAAAAGGCGACCACTATATCAAGGTGCCGCTGTCCGACGTGGTATGCTTCCTTCGCGAGGGGCATCTGCTGCCGCTCGCAAAGGGCGGGCAGTGCGTCGATGACGTCGATTTTGTGAACCTGAGCGCCATTTCGTTCGGTGAGAACGCTGCCTACGAGTATTATCACGACGACGGCGTGACCAAAAACTACGAAGAGCCCGAACACTGGTGCCTTCTGCAGGCAAAATGATAGCGAACAGTCCTGTCGGCCAACGCCTGACAAGCCAAAACACCGACGCCGGCAAGCGCGCAGCACAGCCGAAGACAGGGAGGAATCATGGAGAGAAAATGGTGGCATGACAAAGTTGCCTATCAGATCTACCCCAAGAGTTTTATGGACAGCAACGGAGACGGCATCGGGGATTTGCAGGGCATCATCCGGAAACTGGATTATCTGAAGGACCTCGGGGTTGACATTCTCTGGCTCTCCCCGATCTACTGCTCGCCTTTGGCCGACGAAGGCTACGATATATCCGATTACTACGCGATCGATCCGCGCTTTGGCACCATGGAGGATATGGAGGAACTGATCGCAGAGGCAAAAAAGAGAGGCTTGACGATCCTCATGGACCTCGTGGTCAACCACTGCTCGGACGAACACGAGTGGTTCAAGAAGGCCTGCGAGGACCCGGAGGGGCGGTACGGCAAGTTCTTCTACCTGCGGGACAAGGATCCCGGGGGAAAGCTGCCGACCAACTGGCGTTCCTATTTTGGCGGACCCAGCTGGGCGGAGCTGCCGGGAACGGATAAGCTTTACCTGCACGTGTTCCACACCAAGCAGCCCGACCTGAACTGGGAGAACCCCGAGCTCCGCGAGGAAGTGTACAGGAACATCCGATGGTGGATGGAAAAGGGCATCGGCGGATTCCGCATCGATGCGATCATCAACATCAAGAAACCGGCGGTGTTCCATGACTATCCCGCGGACAGGGACGACGGCCTCTCCAGCATCCAAAACATGCTTCTGGAAGCCGAGGGCATCGGCGAATTCCTCGGCGAGATGCGCGACAAGGCGTTCGCGCCTTACGACGCATTCACGGTCGGCGAAGTATTTAACGAGCGCGAGGAGGACATCCCGCTGTTCATCGGGGACGGCGGCTACTTCTCCACGATGTTCGATTTCACCGCGGAGATCTTCGGGCGAAGCGAGAAGGGATGGTTCGACACGAAGCGCCTTACGATCGACGACTTCAGGGAGTGTATGTTCGCCGCGCACAGAAAGATCGGCGACATCGGTTTCTATTCCACGATCATTGAGAACCACGACGAGCCCCGCGGCGTAAGCCGCTATCTCACAGACGAGATGCGCACCGAGGGTGGCAAAAAAGCGCTCGCCACGGTCTATTTCCTCCGCCGCGGCCTGCCCTTCATCTATCAGGGGCAGGAGATCGGCATGGAGAACAAACGGATCCGCACCGTTGCGGAACTGGACGACATCTCATCGATCGACGCCTACAAAGTGGCGGTCGATGCAGGCATCTCTAAGGAGAGGGCTCTCGAGACGCTCACGTTCTTCAGCCGGGACAACGCCCGCACGCCCATGCAGTGGAACGAGGAGGCGCACGCGGGATTCACGAAAGGAGAGCCCTGGCTCGCCGAGAATCCGAACTATACCTGTATCAACGTACAGGAGCAGCTGGGACGCGAAGATTCCGTGCTCGCGTATTATAAGAAACTGATCGCGCTCCGCAAGGATCCCGGGTATAAAGAGACGTTCGTCTACGGCGCGTTTGAACCTCTTCCCGACTGCGGACACAACGTGATCGCCTATCTGCGGAAAGGCGGCGCGCAGACGATCCTCGTGGCAGCCAATTTCAATACCGGGGAGCGGCAGATCAAGCTGCCGGCAGGCGGCTGCACAGGCGGCAAGACACTTCTTGTGAATGAGGGAGAAGCCGCTTTCGACGGCAGTGTTTTGACACTGAAGGGGCTTCAGGCAGCAGTGATCTTACTGAAAATATGAGAGGAAGTTGTTATTTTGAACACAAAACCAGTACTGTGGATCATCATACCGTGATACAACGAGCAGGAAGTCTTGCGGTTCCGACGGGGCAAATAAGAAATAACGACAGTAAAGGAGCTTTTATAAAGCATGGACTATATGATCAGAGCAACCGCCGCGAACGCGCAGATCCGCGCCTTCGCGGTGACTTCAAGAGAGCTGGTGGAATACGCGCGGGAGGCGCATGACCTTTCTCCCGTCGCGGCAGCGGCCCTTGGCCGCACGATGAGCGCCGCCCTGATGATGGCGGATATGCTCAAGGGTCCGCAGGACCTTCTGACGATCAAGATCGACGGGGACGGCCCCCTGGGCGGCATTCTCGTCACAGCCGACAATAACGGCGGCGTCAAGGGATATGTGGACAATCCGGGAGCGGATTTACCTAATAAAGTGGCAGGCCACCTCGACGTAGGCGGCGCTGTCGGGCGCGGAACGCTGACAGTGATCCGAGACCTGGGTCTGAAGGATCCGTACGTCGGACAGATCGCGATCCAGACCGGTGAGATCGCAGAGGACATCACTTACTATTTTGCCGTGTCCGAGCAGATCCCGTCATCGGTGGGCCTTGGCGTCCTCGTCAATCGCTCCGAGAAGAAGATCCTCCAGGCCGGCGGCTTTATCGTACAGCTGATGCCCTTCGCGGAGGAGGAGACGATCGCAAAGCTGGAGCAGAACCTGAAGGGGATCGAACCTGTGACGACTATGCTGTCGGCAGGCGATACGCCGGAACAGATGCTGGAAAAGGTCCTCGGGGGACTGAACCTTGTGGTCACTGACAAGATGCCCGTCGCCTTCCGCTGCAACTGCGGAAAGGAGCGCTACGAGAGGGCGCTGGTCCTTCTGGGAACGGATGAAGTCAAAAAGATCGTCGACGAAGGGGAGCCCATCGAGATCCGCTGCCAGTTCTGCGGCAAAAAATACAGCTTCTCCACGGAGGAGCTCAAGGCCGTCCTGGAGAAGTCAAAACAGAAAACAGCGACAGAAAACGAAAAAAATGCGTGAGTTTCTTCCGGTTCGTGTTACAATACTAGACTAAGGGAATGACGATAGCCGTTTTCTTACTCCTTGAGGGCGGATCCCGCATCATTAACGCCGGCAGGAGAAAAATAAGAGAAAGAAGGACAGGATCATGATCGATTGGGAAGCTGCCGAAAAGAGCAGATTGATAAAGCGCGCAGATGATTTGTACGAGGAGCAGGGTATCATCAGCAGGAGAGCAGCTGTTTACCTGATCATCTTTGCGCTGATCGTCGTTTTGTGCGGCGTGTACGTGATGCAGCTTCGCAAATCAAGAAGAACCGCTCAGGCACCGGTCGAGACAGTGACTGTTTCCGAAGAGGCGTCGACAGCCATGACCGCGGAAGCTGCGGAGGCGGAAGAACCGGCGGAAGAGACCGCCAAGTAATGCCTGACAGGCAGCCCGCGCGAACCTTGCGGGGATGTGCGACAGGCAGACCCGCCGGCAGATCGGCGGAAAATACAGGCAGACCCGCCGGCAGATCGGCGGGATATAAATGTATCTGAATAATAAATAGATGTAGGAGTGATAGCAGTATTATGCAACGTGAGAGTTTGGGAAGCCGTCTGGGATTTATCCTGCTGAGCGCGGGATGCGCGATCGGGATCGGAAATGTATGGAAGTTTCCGTACCTGTGCGGACAGAGCGGCGGCGGTATTTTTGTCCTGGTATATCTGTTCTTTCTGATCATCCTGGGACTTCCTGCAATGACAATGGAATTCGCCATGGGGCGCGCGTCCAGAAAGAGCCCCGTGAAAATGTATCAGGAACTGGAGCCGGAAGGATCCAAATGGCATCTGCACGGATATCTGTGCATGGTGGGCAATTACCTGCTGATGATGTATTACACGACGGTAGCAGGCTGGATGCTTCAGTATTTTGCCAGAACGGCGATGGGAAGCTTCACAGGCCTTGACGCGGACCAGGTCGCTTCGGCGTTTACGGGCGGACTGGCGAATCCGGCGATCCAGGTCGGATGCATGGCGATCGTTGTTGCTCTGGGTTTCTTCGTCAACTCCCAGGGACTGCAGAACGGCCTTGAGAAGGTGACGAAGATCATGATGATCGCGCTGCTCGTGATCATGGTCGTCCTGGCTATCAACAGCATTTTCCTGCCCGGCGCGAAGGAAGGACTCAAGTTCTACCTTCTTCCGAGCGCGGAGAGAGCAAAGGAGATCGGCATTTTCCAGGTCGCGGTGAACGCGATGAACCAGGCATTCTTTACCCTCAGTATCGGTATCGGTTCCATGGCGATCTTCGGAAGCTATATCGACCGCGAGCGCACGCTGATGGGAGAGTCTGTCAACGTCATTATTCTCGATACTTTTGTGGCGATCTGCTCGGGACTGATCATTTTCCCCGCGTGTTTTGCGTACGGCGTGGAACCTAACAGCGGCCCGGGACTTCTGTTCATCACTCTTCCCAACATCTTCAACAACATGCCGATGGGAAGGCTGTGGGGCAGTCTGTTCTTTGTCTTTATGACATTTGCGGCGTTTTCTACTGTACTGGCTGTCTTCGAGAACATCATGGCGATGTGCATGGACCAGTTCGGATGGAGCCGCCGGAAGTCGGGACTGATGAACGCGCTCATCCTGTTCGTGCTCTCGCTCCCCTGCGCGCTGGGATTCAACCTTTGGTCCTTCCTCCAGCCCCTGGGCGAGGGATCGTCGGTGCTCGATTTTGAGGACCTGATCGTCAGCAACTATATCCTTCCGATCGGCGCGTTCCTGTTCGTAGTGTTCTGCACTGCCCGGTTCGGATGGGGATGGGATAACTTTGTGAAAGAGGCCGACCAGGGCAAGGGCATGAAGGTCCAAAGCTGGATGCGGCCCTATGTTACATACATTCTGCCATTGATCGTAATCCTGGTGTTCGTTCTGGGGATCATCTGATGCGGCAATGCGCCGGATGATCATGCTGATGTGAATTGGAGAGGTTAGATGTCGATATTCTTTTGGAAAAAGAAAAATGCAGAGACGGAGCCTGCGGCCGTGGAGCCGGAGACCGCTGCGCCTGAGGTCACCGAAGAAGTGACGGAGACCGCTGCGCCTGAGGTCACCGGAGAAGTGACGGAGGCCGCAGAAGAGCCGGTCGAGGAGCCTATGCCTTCGGAGGAGTCTGCAATTACGGAAGAACCTGTAACAGAGGAAGCGGCGG
>CACXMK010000024.1 GCA_902768735.1 uncultured Lachnospiraceae bacterium
ATATACCGCTGAACGGTTTCGAAGACAGATACCTTGCGGACCTTTACTCTCTTACGAATATCTTTCTCAAAGATTTCCTTAATTACGCCTCGGATATAGGCCTGTTTATCAGCCCCTTCATACGACAGTGCTTTCGGGAATCCGCCTTCAGTAAGATATAAGTCAAACTCCGAGGTCAGATCCGGCGACACCGGTTTTTTCAGAAAGGTTTTCATCCCGAGATATTCTGAAAAACTCAGCGTAAAAACCTCAAATTCCAGATAGCGGCCGGTTAGCTTAGTGGCAAGCTCGCCACTTAAAAGATATGAATTGGAACCCGTGATGAAGATAGAGTACTCTTCCTCTTCCCGGTATCCGTTGATCACTTCTTCAAAATCCTTGACATTCTGGATCTCATCGATAAACAAATACTTCGTTCCCTCTGCAGCAGACCGCTCTTCGATCAATGCATCAAGCTGGTCAGCTGTTTTTATTTTTCGAAAGCCACGTTTATCAAGGTTCAGGTAGATGATATTTTCATCACGGACACCATTCTCCTTAAGCTCCAGGGTGATCGTTTCCATCAGGCAGGATTTTCCACACCGCCTGACGCCCGTAATGACTTTGATAATACCGGTGTCATGATAAAATCCTCTGATCTTCTGCAGGTAGTCTTCCCGTCTGTAAAGCTTCATCTGAATCATCCTCCATGTCATTTCGTCTTCCTGATGTTTTGCGACGCCATCATAGCACAATCATGCGTTATTCGCAAGTTAAAGCGGTAACTTTTGAAATAAATATAAAAGTAACCGCTTTAACTGTCACTTTTTACTCGCTCGTGGTTTTGCTGTCTTGTGGCCTGCTGGACAATTATTTTAAAACTCGAAATAATTTCCAGTAGGATTCGCTATCCTTGTTCCCACGACTTTATCTTACACATATACCTGTCCCATAATCCGGTCTCAATTGCATTTTTGCAATTTTCACCCTCTCTGCTTCTTCCAAATCCCAGAACCGCCTCATTTTTAAGCTCCCCGGCATTTTCTCCGTATAAGAAACCAGGACTATGAATCTACTTAAAATCGCTAAAGCAAGTGTCCTTTGCCATCGGCTTTTCACTGATGATGGCACTGGACGTGGCTTTGGGATAAGGAGACGACTTATGAAGTATCACATTGAGAAAAATACGGTGCAGGAGACGCTGGTCATCCCTCTCTTCGGACGTCTGGTGTGTTCAGAACGTTTCCCGGAATTTTTAAAATGAAGATCGTGAAGATCACTTTAAAATAACAGATACATCAAGGCTCCCACACTGCCATCAGCGGCGGGGAGCCTTGCTTCTTTTTTCATATCCTCGCTTTTCCTTTCTCCTCTGATGATTTCAGGTATACAAAGCCCATCATGCAGTTTTACATAAAATGTAAAGGAACCTTGTCAAAAGCCGTTCTGAATGATACAATACATAATGTAAAGGAAACTTGTCAAAAACTGGCTTGGGGGTGGTGAGTTGGAAAACCATGTAGAAAAACTGCGAAAGGAACGCGGTTTAAATCAGGAGGAATTTGCTAAAGCAATCCGTGTTTCCAGACAGACGGTCAGTTCCATTGAGACCGGAAAATATAATCCATCTCTTGACCTGGCGTTTACGATAGCTGATTTTTTCGGCAAGACGATCGAAGAGATCTTTATACATAAGGGAGGACCCGACAATGAAAAGGGATTATCTGAATAAGGGGATCATACTCGTACTTATAGGTATTTGTTTTATTCTGGCAGCAGTATTCACTGAGAGCGCAATTGACGGTTTACTCTGGGGATTTGCCGGAGGAACATTAGGACCCGGAATAGGAAGGATCATCCAGTATTTTTATTGGTCAGCACCACAAAATGAAGAGCGCTATCGTGAGATAAGTGAACAGAAGGAGATCAACCTGCACGATGAGCTGAATGAAAAGCTGCGCGACAAATCGGGCAGAATTGCCTATTTGACAGGGATTTATATAATATGTATCTCAGTGGTGGTATTCTCTGTTCTGGGGGAAATGGGAATCATTACGGATCACAAAGTCATTGTATTATACCTGTTTGGATTGCTTGTCTTCCAGATCATAGCCGGTAATGCCGCATATTTTCAGCTGAAAAAAAGTATTGATCGCAAGTATTGATCGCAATGTAATAAAAGGTTTGGAAACATGAAAAGAATCATAATCCGGTGCGTATTATTACTTACACTCTTATGTCCGGTCACCAGGGTCCACGCAGATGAAGTATCTGAAGATCCCATAGAGCTGACCGATACTTTTTATGTGTTGACGACCCAGGAAGATCGCTCCCTGCGGGTCCCGTTCAGCCGTTCCTGGTTTACGGCTGACGCGCGTGTTTACAATCACGATCTGGCGAAAGTATCCCTGGGTCTTGCGACGTCCGCTTTTCGTCCGAATAAACAGCTCGCCAAAGAAAACCGGCCGGCAGACTATAATCTCCGTTCTTTTCTGGACCAGGCAGGATTTACGGAGCTGCGCAGCGACGATTACGATAAAGATCCGAGTAAGTACACCGTTTCCACGGTAATAGGACATCAGAAGATCGGTGATGGGGAGGATTCCTTTGAACTGATCGTCGTGGGAATCTGCGGACAGGGATATATGGATGAGTGGGAATCCAATCTGTCCATAGGAACAGGAAAGAATCCTGAAGGGTTTTCCAGTGCCGCGCACCTTGTTTATGACCGGGTATTCGGTTATATTTCGGAGAACCATCTGAAAGGAAAGAGGAAGCTATGGATTTCCGGTTTTTCGAGGGCTGCTGCTGTTTCCAACATCACGGCATCACTGCTGTCAGACTCTGACGCCTTTTCTCAGGAGACTGTATTTGCCTATACTTTTGCGACTCCGATGACCGTTCGCGACAGGGAACCGAAACTATACGAAAATATCTTCAATATATGCGGGAAGATGGATCCGGTTCCGAACGTCCCGTTTGCAGACTGGGGATATTCCCGGTATGGTATCACTTACTTCACACCGACGGTGGAAACCGATTCTGATTTCTGGGAAAAACGGAAGAAAGCAGATGAGGTATACAAGGATCTCACCGGTATTTCTTACTGGGCAAATCCGGATATGAACAGCCAGCTGAGAGTTCTGATGGACTGTTTGCTGAGCATCTGCCCGGATGTTGAGACCTATCATGACAATCTGCAGGAAGACCTGATCTCCTTGTGGGACAAACATGATTTTGTCAGTATTATGATGCGTCTTCTCGATATGGCAGACAGCCCTATTCTGATGGATGATGATAAACTCCCGGAAGCGAATATTCTAATGAATCAGATCGCGTATCTGTTATTGGATTATGCCAGTTTGGATAATTCATTCAAGCGGTATAATCGGAATGCTTCTGTGGGATCCAATTTCCTTCAGACACACACACCGGAATTATATGTATCCTGGGTCTTCTCCGTGGATGATCCGGCAGAATTATACAGCGATCACTACGAGTATACGCTGCTTTATGTCAGCGGTAATGTGGAGGTCGCGATCTCCAGGGATAACGAAGTCCTTGAAACGCTGGAGGCCGGTGACAGAGAGATCAGTGATCATCATTACCTGAGTGTCCGTGATGATAAGATCTCTGTTTTGATTCCCAAGGATCATGATTACAACGTATCCATACGTTCCTATTGGGATCAGAGAGTAGAGGCTTTTGAGGCGGCCTTTCAGGTGGGAAGACATGCACCGGAAGAAATCCGGATATATACCAGTGATATGCAAACCGGTGATGTGATGACTCTCGGTTACCGGTCAACGGGAAGCGTTTTAGTGCCGGAAGGCTCTTTTGTGACTACCATAGAGAATGAGACAGAGGGGACGCTTACAAGCACTGAGCTGCTGCTTCATGTTTACACGTATCCGCAGAGCTTAAGCTGGAGAGATATGGTTTTGATCATCCTGATGGTCGCAGTCCAGATCGTCTCCTTTGTGTTGTTTATTATCACCTTGCTGTCGATGTGGATCCGCCACCGCTATCAGCGTGATCGCGGATATATTCCGAAAGATTTGCGCTTCCGCCCGCTTCCGATCGTCTGCTTTTTCCTGATCCAGCAGGTATTTCTGACCAAGGAGTTTTTTACTGCTCTTTATGAGCTGCATCCGGAAGTGATCATTGGGTTCAAGAGCGTGATCGGAGTCTTGACGCTGGTCATAGCATTCTACGGATACCGGAGAAGAAAAGACCGCTTCCATCTGATGATCCTCTTTGCGGTTTTCCTTTTGGCCAGTGCGGATATCATGATGACGACGTCCATTGCGGCGGGTGCCCTGCTGTATATCGGAGCGTATCTCATGCTTTGCGTGAACTACATCCGTGAAGACAGGCCGGGAATCCTCCGGATCCTGATTTGGATCGCGCTTTCCGCGGCGGGGATCTGTTTCGTGATGAGGCTGAAGGGTGATTTTGGATATCTGCGGTATATTGCGATCCTGTACGTTATTACAGGAGTGGCCCTTGTGGTGACATCCTTTACTCTCTCTGCGAGAACTTCACGCGGTTCGTTCCTGCTGTTTGTGGCAGGGATCCTGATCGTACTGAACACGGCGAAGGTAAACAGTTTCGTATTTCATTTTGTTTCTGCTTCTCTGCATTATATTGCGGTGTGTATACTTGCCAGTACGGGAAACGGTTTTTCTTTGCCGAGGTTCCTGCAGGACTTCGCTGCTGACCCCAATAAACAGGAGCAGTCAGCCGTGAGTAGCGGATGACGTTTTCTGTAACTGATCTTGTGCAATAAGAGAAAAAAGGCGGTACCGGGTGATCCGGTGCCGCCTTTTTAATGTCTGTGCCGTTATTCGATGTTGATGCTCAGTTGGTCTTTTTCCCTCCCATAAACGCCGGAAGTTCCTTGCCTTCCTTCAGCCACTGGGCATATTCCGCCGTGGCAGCAAACATGACGTCGCCCGAAGAGTTGAGCGCTGTCTCAACGGAATCCTGCACGACGCCGATGATAAAGCCGATGGCCACCACCTGCATTGCCACGTCGTTACTGATGCCGAACATGGAGCAGGCCATAGGGATGAGGAGGAGCGATCCGCCCGCAACACCGGAAGCGCCGCATGCAGCAAGAGCGGACAGGAAGGACAATAGAAGCGCGGAAGGAATATCCACAGCAACTCCAACGGTATTGGCAGCCGCGAGCGTCATGACAGAGATCGTGATCGCCGCGCCGTCCATGTTGATGGTCGCGCCGAGCGGAATGGAGACGGAATACATCTCTTTGTCCAGACCGAGTTCCTCGCAGAGCTCCATATTGACCGGAATGTTGGCCGCAGAGCTTCTGGTAAAGAAAGCGGTGATACCGCTCTGCTTGAGGCAGCGGAAGACCAGCGGATAAGGGTTGCGGCGCAGAACGAGGAAGGCGATCAGCGGGTCGACAATGAGCGCCACCGCGAGCATGCACCCCACAAGGAGGATCAGGAGTTTGCCGTAATCCGTGAAGATCGAGAGGCCGTTCCCCGAGACATTGGAGAATACGAGGCCCATGATACCGAAAGGCGCAAGATTGATGATGTTGCGGACAAGGGCGGAAACACCGTCCGCCACATTACTCATGAAAACCTTCGTGGTGTCGGCGGCGATGTTTTTCATGACAAGTCCGAAACAGACCGCCCAGAAAAGGATTCCGATATATTTGCCTTCCATGATGGAACTCAGGGGATTGGCGACCATGTTCAGAAGCAGGTTCCTAAGCACTTCACCGATCCCGGAAGGGGCCGCCTGTTCTGCCGCGGCTACGTTCAGGACCAATGTCTGCGGGAACAGGAAACTTCCGATGACCGCCACAAGCGCCGCCAGCAGCGTGCTCACCAGATACAGGCCGAGCACAAGGGCGAACCGGCTGTCCAGCTTTTCCTGTCCCTGTACCAGCGCGGAGGAAACCAGGACAAAAACCAGAACCGGAGCGATCGCTTTCAGGGCGCCGACAAAGAGATCTCCCAAGAGAGCGATCCACTGCGCGCCGGGGCAGATAAGCCCAAGGATCAGTCCGATGACCAGGCCGATCACAATGCGCATGATCAGGCTGACGCTGTTGTAGCGGGATACAATTCGGTTTAGGGTTGAAGTCATTGTTTACGTCCTCCTTATTTGGTAACGTTATTTAACCGTTTGCGATAAAGAATGTTTTGCACTATTTTGCCACACAGCAATATTTCTGTCTACTTTCCGAAGACCGTTTCGCGGTCTTTTCGGTATTTTTTGACCCCGGTGTCCGTTGGCGGATGCTGCAGGAGCTGTTTCAGGAGCATTTGGGGAGCGGCAGCGATGTTCGCAGCGCACTGCGGATTGCGTTTTTATTGGGTTTCGTTTAGAGTGTTGTATAGGGCTGTGGGATATACAGAGGGTGGTGCAGAGATGGCAGATAAAGATTTGATGAATACAAAAGAACTGCTGCAGAACGAGGGACCGGATGCAGCGGGCGTGTCGGAACCGGAGAGCGCAGAGGCGGCAGGGCAGAAGATCTTTGATCAGGGAACATTAAAGAGAGCCAACAGGTATTTCTTCTCCAAAGTGGCGATCAACGTGTTCCTGATGATCCTGGGAGCCGTTCTGATCGCTTTTTTCCTGCGCAAGATGCAGGCTGACACAGCGCTTTATAAGCAGCAGGACAGCAGCCGTCAGGCACTCGAAGAAGCGGTCACGATCCTGAAAGAGAACGAGGAGAATGCGAAAGAGCTCACGCAGGTGTTCCACAAAGGCAATCAGGACGTACTGGAAGATATGGAGGAACTCTTTTCTTCCGGTCTTTTTGATTCGCTGGCATATGCGGATACAGCAACACGGTCTTCCGTGTTTGCTGATGTTGTTGAGCGCTCCGGCGTTCAGTACCTGTTCCTGATGTCCATGGACAGCAGGATCGTCCTGGCGCCGCAGGAGGCGCTGTACGGGATCAATCCCTCCGCGATGGGGCTGATGACGCAGGAAAACATCAACGAGATCCTCAAAGGAACGCTTAAGGAAGACGGAACGGTCGCGCCTGTGCTGATCAGGAACCAGTACGGCTCTTACTATTTTTACTCCATGTCGTATCTCTATAATGGCAGCGAGTATGTTCTCGCGCTCGGCACGGATACGTCCGTGCTTGACGTCCAGATCTCCTCACTTAAAGACGTTTCCGTGGTACTGAGCCGCGCGGCAGTTTCAAAGAGCGGTTTCCTTTTTGCGGTCAGCAAGGAAGACAATACATTTCTGTACTATCGGAACGGGAGCGATGTCCTGACCGGACAGAACGCGCTGGATGCAGGGCTCTCGGAGGCTGCACTCAATGACGGCTATTCCGGTACCGAGATGATCAAAGGGGTATCGTATTACTGCGTCTCCAAAGCCTATGGAGACCAGACGATCGTGTGCGCGGTCGCGCAGACGGACGAGATCATCCAAAGCGACAAATACGTCCTTTTCTGGTCGATCCTTGGCTTTGTGCTGGTGATGGTGCTCTGCCTTGCGTATGCGGTCGTCGTGCGCAATGATTTTGTAAAACACGCGGTTGTGACAAAGAAGGTCGTGTTAAGGGCGGATTCCGATAATCCGGTCTACTTTGACAAATCCGTCTTTAAAAAAGTGTTCCCGCTGATGCTTGCGGGCGTCATGCTGATGTACGGGCTGTCTTTTTACACACAGACCCTGCTTGAGATCACAGAGGGCATTGAAAAATCGAAAGTAGCGCTGGAAGAGGTATCGACAAGATACAACGAGAGCATAGAGAACCGGGAACTGATCCGGGCGTATTATAATGAGCGGTTCCTGTCCATGGCAAGGCTGATCTCTTTTTTGATCGAAGAGGATCCTTCCGTTCTGAACGAAGCGTCTGACTATCACCACAGTATTTACGACGAGGACGGAAACAAACACTATCTGACAGACGATGAAGGCAACCGCCTCAAGTCGGTCTCACGCTCATCAAGGCTCCAGGAACTGTGTGACGAGAATGACATCGACTGCATCTACCTGTTTGATGAAAACGGTCACACGATCGCGACGAATACAGGCAACTGGTTTTTCACGATCAGTACGAACAAGGAAGACCAGTCCTATCCGTTCCGGGATGTATTGGACGCAAAGAAGGACCATCTTGTGCAGGAAGCGATGACGGATGACTTCGGCGAGACGAACCAGTACATCGGTGTCCCGTTCCGGTATTATACGACGACGGATGACGCAGGCAATACCGTATACGCATCGCACTACGATTACGAACTTTCGCACGACAAGACCATGCAGCAGGTCTTGGCATCCCGGCAGGGGGCGGCAGCTGAAACGGAAGCCGCAGAAGAAAACGGGAATTCACAGCCGGCAGAAAAAGCAGATGCAGAGACGATCGCTGTCGCAAACCGCAGGATAACGCCGCACAGATCTCTGCTGCAGATCGGACTGGACGAGGAAGTTACCTCCAAGCTGATGGATTCCACAGATGTCGGGAGTGTTCTCTCCACAAACATGCTGAGCGGCGGATTCATCGTGATGTTCGACACAAGCGACGAGCACAAATGTGTGTATTCACCTAAGGAAACGAGTATCGGAAAGACGGCGGACGAGCTTGGGATCTCACCGAATGCGTTCAAAGGAAACGATTATTACGGGTTTTCATGGGTCAACGGCACAGAGTACTTTATTTATTCCCGCTATGCGGAAGGATACTATATTGCGACAGCGCTCCCGAAATCCATGATGTATCAGACCCGCGGGATCATCGCGCTGGTCACAGCCATCATGTGCTTTGTGCTCATTCTGATCCTTTCGTGCACGGTCACGTTCACCAATAGAGAAGAGGAGAAACTGTACGGGGCGATAAGTGAAGCGGAGGCCGTGAAAGGCTTCAATTCCGCGATCTTCAACGTGATCCTGCCCTCCGGCAGCAGCGTTGCCACGACCAAGGCTGCCGCAAGATGGGACAACCGCCGGATTCCCTGGAGTGAGAAGAGCCCTGAGCAGAAACTTATCACAATGATCAGCATTGTGTTTGGCATTCTGATCCTGTACATTGTCCTCTCTGTGATCGGCGTGGATACTTTCTATGATGAGAATTCGATCATCCACTATATCCTGGGCAATACCTGGGACAGAGGGCGCAATATCTTTGCGTTCAGCGCCTGCACGATCATTCTGGTCGCAACTGCGATCGCAGTCGCGCTGTTCCGGATTCCTGTGAGGATCATGACATCGCTTCTCGGAGCGCGTGGTGAGACCATCGGACATCTTCTTTTGTCCGTCGCGAAATACGGCGGCGCAATAGGTGCCTTCTTCTTCTGCCTGTACCTGATCGGGATCAATTCCTCCAGCCTTCTGGCAAGTGCCGGTATCCTGTCACTGGTCGTCGGTCTTGGAGCGCAGAGCCTGATCAAGGATATCATCGCCGGTATCTTTATCGTATTTGAAGGAGAGTTCCGCGTCGGCGACATCGTGACGATCAACGATTACCGCGGGACCGTCATGGACATCGGGCTCAGGACGACCAAGATCCTCGGAGCCGACGACGAGACGGGCGGAAATATCAAGATCTATAATAACAGTGATATTTCCGGCATCCTCAATATGACGCAGCAGGTCTCCGTTGCGATCTGCCAGATCGACATCGAATACGGTCAGGATATCGAATATGTGGAAGCGGTCCTGAATAAGGAGTTCCCCGCGATAAAGGCGGCGAACCCGATGGTCCTTGAGGGGCCGACCTATCTGGGAGTATCCGGACTGGGAGAGAGCGGCGTAAGCCTGAAGATCATCTGCAAGTGCAGCGAACAGGATATCAAAAAAGTGACCCGCTATTTGAACAAGAGTATCCTGCAGATCTTCTACAAATACGACATCAACGTACCGTTCCCGAACGTCACGTATTCCGTGTTGGATACGGATAATCGAAAGACGATGGAAGACCTTATGAAGGGTAAAAAAGCGGGAGATGCCAAATGATGAAAAGGAAGAAAAAAGCTTACAAGGCCGGAAAGAGCCTTCTTACGGCGGTGTTATGTGTTGTGCTGGCGGCAGCGTTTGCAGCCTGTTCAGCCGGTTCTGGCGGAGCGGGTGCAGGCGCATCGTCCGGTGCAGGGAAAGACCAGTCCGGCCCGGCTCCGGAAACAGCGGTCGTCCGGCTTGCGCTCGCACCCAACGGACATATCATTAACGCGATCGCCGAAAAGGAAGGATATCTCGAAGAGGAGGGGATCAAAGTCGCTTATGTTTCGGTCGAAAATGATACGGAAGTATTTGAAGGCCTTGCGAACGGCACGATCGACGTCGCGTCAAATTCCGGAACGAACCTTCCGCTGCAGCACATTTCCGAGGGGATGGATCTTACGATCTTCGGAGGCTATTTGCTGACAGGATGCATGCCGATCTTCGCGAGAGTCGATACCAGATGGAACGGGCTCGGGGATCTGATCGGAAGCACGATGGCCTGTGAGCCGAACCTGTACGCGGTGACGGGCCCCCTTCTCGACATGGGTTACGACCCGCTGAAGGATATTACCTGGCTGCAGCCGGAGACGCAGGAAGAGCGCATCGCCGCCGTTGAGAGGGGAGATGCGGACTTTGGCCTGGTCGGGACGTCTCTCAACTATGAGATCATAAGTAACCCTAATATCAAGATCATCATGTATGCGAGCGATATTTTGCCGGAGTACTCCTGCTGCCGCGTGGAAGCCCCGACGCAGTGGGTGAATGAGAATCCAAACACTGTCAAAGCGCTTCTCAAGGCGTGGATCAGGGCAATGGCCTACTATGATTCCCATCATAATGAGTCAGTTGAGCTCGTGACGCGGATGACCGGGCAGGACGAAGCGCTAATCCGCGCGTATGCAGACAACCCGCATTTTGAGCTTAACATCGACCCTATGAAGAGTGCCGTTGAGAGAGCGTGGAATTACATGGACCGGCTCGGCCTGCTCGACGAAGAGGCAAAAAAGATCAATATCGACGATCATATCAATGTCGATCTGTACAAACAGGCGCTTGACGAATGCCAGGAACAGTACGGAGAGGAAAACTCTGCTTTTTACGAAAAAATGCAGGCCCAGTACTCCAGAAATAATATGTAAGAGCCATAGAGGCCCTGATTCGATGAACACCCGGAGGGAACAGCAACATGCCGACAACAAAGAAACAATTGACCGTAAGACCGGAATTTAATGATTTTCTGCAGGAAGTGGATGAGTATACCGCCCAGCTCCCCCTGACGCTCCGCGAAGAGATGCGCCAGGCGCTTTACAGCGAGTACGAGAGAGACTACGAAAAAGTAGAGGAATGCTGCCGGGACATGCTGGAGAATCATCCTGACAACACGGACGTTCTTGCTCTTTTGGGAAGAACGCAGCTGTCACAGGAGAAGTTTAAAGAGGCGGAGGAGACCCTGGAAAAGCTCCTGGAGATCGAGCCGGAGCGGGATTTTGAGCGCATTGAGCACGGGATCGCGTTTCACGCGCTCGGAAACTATCACGAAGCGATCAAAGAACTGCTGAAAGCGGATCCGAAAGCGGCGTATCATCCGTTCTATAACTCCACGCTCGGTGACTGCTATGTGCAGACAGGCAACCGGAGAAAAGCGAGGGACGCTTACCGTGCGGAGGTTACGAGGTGGGAAGAGACCAGGGAAATGGCTTCCCCGGAGAACCTTGACGGGTGCTTCTGTCAGCTGATCTATCTGGACGCGGCGCTCTCCCTCATGGAGCTGACGGTCGATCTGGGCGTCTACAGGAGGTTCCTGGAAAAGGCAGAGCTGACGCCGGACATGAAAGAGCGCCTGGCCAGCAATATTGCCTACTGGAGCACACTCCTTACCGCGCCTGCTTTCCGCGAGCCGTTCGTAAAGTTCGTCAGAGAGGTGGAGCAGGAGGGCTTTTTGCTGGACAGCCCGAGATACTATATCATCGACAGCGCGTACCGCGCCGAGGAGTCTTACCGGTATCACGAAGACAAAAACATCGATGCCTTTATGGAGTCGTTCCTGTCCGCGGAAGCGCGGGACCAGAGCGAGATCGACAGCGACGCCGCGCGCGCGACGCAGCTCGCTTACGAGTGGTACATGACCAAGTGTGTCGAAGAATATGCGGAAATGCTCCTGTACGTCGCGGAGAATTATCCCTATTCCTATACCCGCATCGTGACATTCCTCGACCAGCTGATGACGTTCGGCCCCGAGAAGACGAGAGAGTTTATCCTGGACCGCCTCGAGAAGGACGAAGGTGTGAAGGTCGGACGCGACGAGATCGCCGCGGGACTGGACGAATCCTACAAGAACGTGCGTAATGCCAAAAAACAGCCCGTGTATCTCGCGGAGGGCGGGGTGACTTATAAGAGAAGCGCCAAAAAGATCATGCCCAACGATCCGTGCCCCTGCGGATCAGGCAAAAAATACAAGAAGTGCCACGGGCGCTGAAAAAGCGCTGAAAAGTGGAAACGGTTCAGCGCCGCATGCGACGATCGTCCTGCGGCGCTCCTGTATGGGAGGGCACGGGTTATGAAACTGGCACTGATCCAGATCGCGGCATGCGCCGAAAAAGAGGACAGCCTTCAGCTGGCTGAAAAGTACCTTCACGATGCGCGAAAGGAAGGCGCTGACATCGCGATGCTGCCGGAGATGTTTTGCTGCCCCTATAAGACCGAAAATTTCCCGCTCTATGCGGAGGAGGAAGGCGGGGCGTGCTGGGCAAGGATGTCGCAGGCGGCAAAAGAAAATCAGATGTACCTTGTTGCGGGCAGCATGCCGGAGAGGGACCGGGAAGGCCGTATCTATAACACATGCTATGTGTTTGACACAGAAGGCCGTCAGATCGCAAAACACAGAAAGATGCACCTGTTCGACATCGATGTGAAGGGCGGGCAGTATTTTCGTGAATCCGAAACGCTGACAGCGGGCAATGACGTCACTGTTTTTGACACGGAATTCGGGCGGTTCGGCGCAATGATCTGTTACGACATCCGCTTTCCGGAGCTCGCGAGGCTGATGGCGCTTCGCGGAGCGACCATGATCTTCGTCCCTGCGGCATTCAATATGACGACGGGTCCCGCGCACTGGGAGCTCTCCTTCAGGGCGAGGGCGCTGGACAATCAGGTGTTTATGGCCGGCTGCTCGCAGGCGAGGCGGAACGAGGGGTATATCTCCTATGGCAATTCCATCGTCACTTCGCCCTGGGGAGACGTGATCGGCAGGCTGGATGAAAAAGAAGGAATGCTCTTAACTGAGATCGATATGAAAGAGACGGACCGGATCCGGGAGGAGCTCCCCTTTTTGAAGCAGAGGCGGACGGATATTTATACGCTGGAGTAGAGCAAGGAGGATTCTTATGGGCGCATTAGACGGATACAAGATACTGGATTTCACAACACTACTGCCCGGACCGTACGCTACGATGACCTTGGCGGACATGGGCGCCGAAGTGCTCAAAGTCAGCGGGAAGGACAAGTATGACCTTGTGGTCCACTGGCCGCCGGTCATCCCCGGCGCGCAGGTGACTGGGACGCAGGCGTGGCTCGGCCGCAACAAAAAGACAATGTTCCTTAACCTGAAGAAGCCGGAAGCGGTAGAAGCCGTCAGGAAACTGGTCATGGAATACGACATCGTGGTCGAACAGTTCCGCCCCGGCGTGATGGAGAAACTCGGTGTCGGCTACAAACAGCTGCGGGAAGTCAATCCGAAGCTGATCTACTGCGCTATTACCGGTTACGGGCAGGACGGGCCGTTCGCCATGAAGGCGGGTCACGACATCAACTATCTGTCCCGGTCCGGGATCGCATGGGCAGCCGGCCGCCGCAAAGGCGGTCCCTCCCTCTACAACTTCCAGATCGCGGATGTGGCGGGCGGCTCCATGAACGCGGTCTCCAGCATTCTCGCCGCGATCATCTACCGCGAGAGGACTGGGGAGGGGCAGTTCATTGACGTCTCCATGCAGGACAGCGTCATTCCCTTCAACTCCATGGACGGAGCTGCCTATTTCGCGGGCGGGCCGATGCCGGCGCGCGAGAGCGGCCTTTTAAACGGCGGCGGGATCTATGATTTCTACGAGACGGCGGACGGGAAATTCATGAGCGTCGGCTCTCTGGAACCCAAGTTTTTTGCGGCGCTCTGCATAGGTATGGGCCATCCGGAATGGAAAGACGGCAAAATACTAAGGACCGACGGGGCAATGGTCAAGGAGACCTTCCGCACAGTTTTCAAAACGAAGGCGCGGGGAGCGGCACAGGCGGCGCAGAAAACAGAAAGATCACGCAGATGGGCTGCCCCATAAATCTCTCCAAATGCCCGCCCCGCTACAGCCATGCGGGATATCCGGAAGGATACCACACAGAGGAGATCCTCGGTTCGCTCGGATACAGCGAAGAGGAGATCAGGGAAATGACCGGCTAAGAGAAATGACCAGCTGAAGGAGAGCGGCGGTCTTCGCGGTTGTGGGGCTCTCCATGCTGCTGAGCTTTAACAGGATCAGGGATGACAGTATCATAGAGGCGCTGAAACAAGACGCGGTGTGAGAAAAAGAAGGAGACAGGGGGCCGGCCCCTGTCTCCTTTTTAGCTTCCCTGTATTTCGCGATCGAACGCCCTTGCTAATTGCTCCTGCAGCTCGCCGCTTCTCTTGTAAAACTCTTCATAAAACTGCGGCCCGTAGCGGAATACGCCGTTTTCTTCCGGCAAAAGCAGCTCGTAGAACCGGTCATAGAGCGGGTCCAGCTTCGCCAGATCCGCGTAAACGCTTTTACTGCAGGGGAGCATGTACTGAAGCTGCTGTCCCTCTTTTGTACACAGATCATAGAGAAACTGTCTGTCCGTCAGGATCTCCAGAAGATCCAGACAGTCGAGCAGTTTTTCTTCCCGCACATTCTTTCCAATGGAAGCGAAATCGACCATAAAGAGCGGTATCTGGTCTTCGTCGTTGTCAGAAAAGTTCGCGAACCGGACCACATAGTCGTCAGGCGCGAACAGGCGCAGGCTCTCCGTGAAGCCAAGAAAATACGTGCATTCTTTTCGGTTAAAGCGGTCAATCCCGTTGTACTCTGCAAAAGAGGAATGCGCGAGAGCTTCTTTTCCGCCCATGAGCTCTTTCAGATGCGCAAGGACCTGCAGGCTTTTGCCCGACTTGTCCTGGTAGTTGCAGAAAGCCTGCAGATAATAATACATCAGCATGCTGTGCATGGGGATGGCGACGCGTTCCGTAAGTTCCATGACATTGCGGATATTCCTGTCATCCTCCCTGCGGCAGATCAGCGCGTTCGCGCACAGTATAAGGGGTACGCCATAGGTCTTCCGGCGGACTTTGCTCTTATCGATCACCCAGCCGAACATATCGCTGATGTCGATGATCTCAGGGAGCTGTCCCAGATAGCCCTTGTCAACGAGCGCTGACATACAGACCGCGTCATAGATGAAAAGGTCGCCGTCTCTTCCGGGCTCCTCATGATAACAGTTCCAACTGACAAACCGGATGGGCCGTGTATGGCCGGAGGCCCTGAAACGATACTCCAAAAGAGTGCAGAAGTGATCTGTGTCGGAAAAGTCATAGAAATAATAGAAAATGATCGGGGAATCGTCCATGTCATTCGTCCTGTAGCGAAGCTGCCAAAAAACTGTCATCATACGGTTTCCAGTATACAAAATCAAAGGGAAAACTGCAGTATTTTTCTCCTTTTCCGCGCCCCTAATCGGTTACAATAGAAGTATCAATTAGAAGTATCAATTAGTAGTATCAATTAGTAGTATCAATTAGAAGTATCAATTAGAAGTATCAATTGCTGACAGTATGCTGACATTCATTGTATTTAAACGAAACGGCGTGAACGGAAACGGAAAGGAGTGACGGATATGATCCTGAATGAGGAACTGCTCGCCGTTCAGAGAGGAGAGCAGGGCGAGGCCATGCGGAAAGTGCTGAACACGCTCGTCATGTACGGGGAGGCGTTCGGCGCGGATCGGATGGTCAAGATCACCGGCCGGATGGGCCACGCGGTGATCGGTACGGGCAGCATGACATGGAAACCTGTCTTCGACCTGATGGAGGAGCTGGTTGAGGGCGGCGCGCTGCCCAGACAGAGCTTTACCACAGATCCGCGCGGCGTGGAGCCGCATGTGCCGATGAGCTTTGCGGATCGCGCGATGTTTAAGATCCTCTTCTCCAATCAGAAGCGGATGGAAAAGGAATGGGAGCGGATGGGCATCAAGGATCAGAATGCCTATACCTGCACCTGCTACATGGAAGAAGTCGGGAATATCCCGGAATACGGGGATATCCTGGGCTGGGCGGAGTCGTCGGCAGTCTCTTACGCCAACTCCGTGATCGGCGCCAGGTGCAACCGCAATTCGGGCATTCTGGAGCTGATGTCCAATATCCTGGGATACGTCCCGGAGTTCGGTCTTTTGACAGATGAGGGACGGCGCGCGGACTGGATCGTTGAGGTCCGGTGTGAAAAGCTTCCCGAGCCGCAGCTTCTGGGCAGCGCCATCGGATTTAAGTGCGTCGAAGACGTTCCGTTTATCAAGGGGCTCGACAAATGGCTGGGCACGGAACTCACGCAGACCGTAAAGGATTACCTCAAAGACATGGGCGCGGCAGCGGCCTCTAATGGCTCTGTCGGACTGTACCACGTGGAAAACATCACGCCGGAAGCGGTCAAACATGCTCTTCCGGAAGGCAATTCCCTGATCAAGGAAGACGCGAAAGTCTTCATCGTCGATGACGCTGAGATCGCCCGCGTCAAGGCGGGCTACCCGAACCCGTGGGAGGAGCTCAAAAAGGCGTCCGGCGCGCCGTCTCTTGCGTTTGCGGGATGTCCGCACTTCTCCTGCGAGCAGCTGCGCGACTGGACGGACAGGCTGGCGGCGGGACTTGAGAAACACGGCAACAAGCGTGTCACAATGAACACGATCTTCTGCGCCGCGCCCGATGTGAGCGCCGCTTTTGCGCAGAAGTACCCGGATGAAGCCGCTAAACTTATGGAGATGGGAGTGACGGTCTCCGGCCTGTGTCCTTTGTCCTATACGTCCAACCCGCTCACGGACAAGATCCGTATCATTACGGCTTCCAACAAGCTGCGCTACTACAGCAAGGCGCGGTTCTTCAGCGAGAAGGAACTGGTGGAGATCATCACCGGCGGCTGGAGCGAAAAGTGGGATACCGCAGGGACAGCTGCGGAAGCACCTGAAGAAGCAATAGAAGGGAGGTGCTGACGATGATCAGGAAATATAAAGGCAGAGTCGTTGTGCCGGGCGATGTGATCGCTGAAGCGCTGGTAACGCATGCCGGCTTCAATACGCTGGCGAACCTCAAGACGGCGGGCTCTTTTTTGAACCCGAAGGGCGTCCTGCAGGACATGAACAATCTGGAGCTTTACGGCAAGAAGATGCCCGGGAAGATCCTGTGCCTGCCGGAGACCATCGGCTCCACAACAGGCGGCATGGTGCTGTACTGCGCATCCGTTATGGGCGTGGGACCTGCCTGCATGCTCTTTAGCAAGAAGGCGGACACGCTGGCAGTGGCCGGAGCAGTGCTCACTGCGAACTGGTCCAAACATCCGATCGTATTAGTGGACGATCTCGGCGACGACTTCCTTGCGGAGGTCAAAGAGGGGCAGCGGATCCATGTCAAAGAGGACGGGACCGTGCTCGTGGAATGCGAAGGGATATTTGAGGCGGCGCCGTAGTCGGAGAAGTCAAAAAAGGCAACAGCTGTGATCATAGAGAGGAGACCCTTATGAGTACCGATACTGTTGTAAGAGAGGAATATAAAGCGCTCCTGACCCCGTGGAAGATCGGGAACTGTGAGATCAGGAACCGGTTTGTCGTGACGTCGATGGGCGGGACGGATCTGTTCGGCTGGATGGAGCGGAATCATTTTGATAAACAGGGCGCGAGGTTCATCATGGAAGCGGCAAAAGGCGGCGCGGGACTTGTCCTGCCGGGCTGCCAGCCGGTATACAACCCGATGTTCGGGGAGTGGCTGCACAAGAACAAAAAGATGTACAGGGATCTGGCGAAATGGATGCCGGAGTTCCATAAGACCGGCGCAAAGCTGTTCGTGCAGCTGACCGCGGGCTTTGGTCGGAGTTTTACGATCTCCGGGATGATGGAGAAGCTGTATTCGAACAAAGCGCTTCGCGAAGCCTCGAAGCCGGTGATGGACCTCGACAAGATCACGGCGAGCGCGTCGCCCGCGCCGAACCGCTGGTCTGACAAAGTACCTTCCCGCGCGATGACAGTGGAAGAGATCCGGGAATTCGTGGACTCTTTCGCCGAGTGCGCAAGGCTCCTCAAGGAGGCCGGTGTGGACGGCGTGGAGATCCATGCGGTTCACGAGGGGTACCTGCTGGATCAGTTTACACTGGAGTATGTGAACCACCGCACAGATGAGTACGGCGGGTCGTTTGAGAACCGCTACCGCTTCCCTGTGGAGATCGTAAAGGCGATCAAGAAGGCCTGCGGAAAAGATTTCCCTGTATCGCTGCGCTATAGTGTAGTTTCAAAGACAAAAGGATTCCGCCGCGGCGCGCTTCCGGGAGAGGAGTTCGAGGAAGCGGGGCGCGATATGGAGGAGTCCGAGCGGGCCGCGAAATACCTGCAGGACGCGGGCTACGACATGCTCAACTGCGACAATGGCACCTATGATGCCTGGTACTGGGCGCATCCGCCGATCTATATGCCCGAGAACTGCAACCTGGAGTATGTGGAGCATATCCGGAAGTTCGTGGATATCCCCGTGGTCTGCGCGGGCCGCATGGATCCCGTGACGGCGGCGGAAGCTGTCGCGAGAGGCGGGATCGACGGCGCGGGTTTTGCCCGTCAGTTCCTGGCGGACCCGCAGTGGGTGAACAAGCTTATCGAAGGCAGGGAGGACGAGATCCGTCCGTGCATCCTGTGCCACAACGGGTGCTTTAACATGGCGCACTACAAAGGCGTGCCCAATGACCAGGATCTTTATGACTCGCTGCATCTCGCCCGCTGCGCCGTCAACGCGGAGATGATGCAGTGGAACAAACACCATATCGAGAAGGCGAAGAAACCGCAGGACGTTGTGATCGTTGGCGGCGGTATCGGCGGTATGGAAGCGGCGCGCGTCCTCGCGCTGCGCGGCCACAGACCGGTGATCTACGAGCGCTCGGACCGTCTGGGCGGCGCGTTCATCGCGGCGGCCGCGGAGTCCTACAAAGGGAAGCTCAGGGACCTGCTCGCCTGGTACCACCGGCAGATGGAGGAACTCGGCGTCGAGATCCACATGGGCTATGAAGTGCGGACGCTGCAGGAGTTCGGGCAGCAGCCCGTGATCGTTGCGACAGGTGCCGTTCCGCGCGTGCTCAGGAACGTGGCCGGACATGAAAAGATGATTGAGGCCTGCGAATTCCTGCTGCGTGAACCCGGCGCCTATGCGGCGGCGGGACTGGCGGCGGATGCTGCTCCGGCAGACAATGACTTGGAACTTGGGGAGACCGTAGCCGTGATCGGCGGCGGCCTGACCGGATGCGAGATCGCTTATGAGCTGGAGCTGCAGGGGAAAAAGCCCGTGATCATCGAGATGCTGGACGATCTGATCAAACAGAAGGGCGTCTGCCTTGCCAACAGCTCGTACCTGCGGGAGTATTTTGCCTGGAAAAAGGTGCCGGTCTATCTGCAGACGCGCCTCACAGAGGTGAAGGACGGCGCCGTCGTCTGCGCGGACAAGAACGGAGAGACCTTTGAGATCGCCTGCGACAGCGTCATTTCCTGTGCCGGGTACCTGCCCGCGCCGTTGGCTTCGGGAGGAAAGAAGAACGTTCAGTTCATCGGCGACTGCCAAAGTGTCGGCAACCTGCGCAGCGTCATCTGGGGCGCTTACGAGGCGGCGATGAAGATCTGAAATAGAAGTATAGAAATAGAAATAAAAAATAAAAATAAAGAAAGGCAGTCATGCAGCCATAAAAAATGCGCTCTCGTTGCGGGAGCGCATTTTTTTGACGTATTACTGTGTTTTGGCCCGGAACCTCTCCGGGATTTCCGTGTGGGAGCAGCTCCCGGAACAACCGGGGCAGTTCATCCCGCAGGATCTCTTTCCTTTCTTTCTGTCGCTGACAAGCTTCCATATGTCTAAGATGACGATGGCGGCCAGAACGAGGCTGACCACGATCGTGCCCATATTTGTTAACAGCCATTCCATGGCCATCACCTCCTTTTGCAAAAATGACCCCATGCAAAAATGACCCCAGAGGTCGTTTTTCGACACCTGTTGAAAAGTGACCCCAGAGGTCGTTTTTCTCAGATCTTGAGCGCCGAAGTATTGAGCGACGTCGACTCCTTGTAAGGCCTGACGAGCAGGTAGATCGCCCCGATGAGGACCGCCGCCGCGGCAGCCAGTCCGATGGGATGGATCGAGCCGGTCAGCGCGCTGCCGATCTGGTAGATCACGAGGGAGCTCAGATAAGCGAAGCCGCACTGGTAACCGATGGCGAACCAGGTCCACTTGGCGCTGTTCATCTCTCTCTTGATCGCTCCGATCGCCGCGAAGCAGGGCGCGCACAGAAGGTTGAACACGAGGAAGCTGTAACCCGCGACCGCTGTCATTTCCGCCGTGAGATTGGCCCAGATCTCTTCGCCTGCCTCGGACACTTCTCCGCCGTATTTATACAGGATACCGAATGTGCCTACAACATTTTCCTTCGCGATGAGGCCGGTGACGGCTGCCACCGCGGACTTCCAGTTGCCCCATCCCAGAGGGATAAAGAGCCAGGCGACCGCGTTTCCGAGCGCCGCGAGCATCGAATGCTCCATGAAATCTTCCTCGGGAAGCATCCGGAAGACACCCTCATAGAAACCGAAGTTCGACAGGAACCACACAAGGATCGTTGCCAAAAGAATGACGGTCCCCGCTTTTTTGACAAAGGACGACGCGCGCTCCCACACGGAGTGGAAGACGCTGGAAAGCGTAGGGATATGATACGCCGGAAGCTCCATAACGAAGGGAGCCGGATCGCCTGCGAACATCTTCGTCTTCTTCAGGATGATACCGGAGATCACGATCGCCGCGATGCCGACGACGTAAGCGCTCCAGGCCACCCATGCGCTGTTGTTGAACAGGGCGCCTGCGATCAGGGCGATGATGGGGAGCTTCGCGCCGCAAGGGATGAACGTCGTTGTGATGATCGTCATGCGGCGGTCTCTCTCGTTCTCGATCGTGCGCGACGCCATGATGCCGGGCACGCCGCAGCCGGTTCCGACCATCATAGGAATGAAGGACTTGCCGGACAGGCCGAACTTTCTGAAAATACGGTCCATGATGAACGCGATCCTCGCCATATAGCCGCAGCCTTCCAAAATGGCCAGGCAGATGAAGAGAACGATCATCTGGGGAAGGAATCCGAGGACAGCTCCGACACCGGCAACGATACCGTCGAGGATCAGGCCGCTCAGCCAATCCGCCGCTCCAATGCTCTCAAGGAAACCTCCGACCGCGCCGGGGACGATCTCACCGAACAGTACATCGTTGACCCAGTCAGTACCCATCGTTCCGATCGTGCTGATCGCAAGGTAATAGACCCCCCACATCACCACGAGGAAGATGGGAAGCGCCAGAATTCTATTGGTCACGATCCGGTCGATCTTATCGGAGATCGTCATGGCACCGGCGTTCTTCTTGTTATAGCATCCGTGCAGAATGTCGGTGATAAACTCATATCTCTCGTTTGTGATGATGCTCTCGGCGTCATCGTCCATCTTTTCTTCCACCGCGGTAATGATCGCTTCCGCGGCGTTCTTATCATAGGAGATCTGATCGCCGATCTTCTCGTCTCTCTCAAAGACCTTGATCTCGTACCAGCGCTGCTTGTCCACGGGGACACTGCCGAGTACGGCGCTAAGGCTCGAAAGCGCGCTTTCCACTTCTGCCGTGAACTTCGGAGGAACAGGAGCGATGCCGCTCTTGGCGGCTGCGATTACTGCAGCGGCGGCGTTATCGATCCCCGTTCCCTTAAGGGCGGAGATCTCCACGATCTTACAGCCGAGCTTATCGGAGAGCGCCTTGACGTCGATGCGGTCCCCGTTCTTCCCGATCAGGTCCATCATGTTGAGGGCGATCACGACGGGGATCCCCAGCTCCAGGCACTGCGTGGTCAGGTAAAGGTTTCTCTCAAGGTTCGTCGCGTCCACGATATTGAGGATCGCGTCGGGCTTTTCGTTCATAAGATAGTTTCTGGCGACCACTTCTTCGAGTGTATAGGGGGAGAGGGAGTAGATTCCCGGAAGGTCCGTGATGATCACGTCCTTTTGCTTCCTGTATTTTCCCTCTTTCTTTTCCACTGTGACGCCCGGCCAGTTGCCGACGTACTGCTGGGCGCCGGTCAGGGCGTTAAATAATGTTGTCTTACCGCTGTTCGGGTTACCGGCGAGCGCGATTCTGATACTCATAGATGTCCTCCTTTATCCTTCGATCTCCACCATCTCGGCGTCCGCCCTCCGGACGGTCAGTTCATAGCCCCTTACGTTCACTTCCACGGGGTCGCCGAGGGGGGCGACCTTGCGGACGTAGATCCGGGCGCCTTTCGTAATGCCCATATCCATGATCCGGCGTTTTACCGCACCGGTCCCCCGGAGCCTGACTACATTTACGGTCTCTCCGACAGTTACATCTTTGAGTGTTCTCATTTACGTTTCCTCCTTATATAGATCCGCGTCAGATCATGATCCTTTTCGCGAGTATATCGCTAAGGCCGACTCTGACGTTTTTGACATTTACGATCACGCCACCTTCATTGACAGAAACAAGGGTCACTTTCTCACCGGGCACAAAGCCCATGTTGGCGAGGTGCTTTCTTATCTTGTCGTTTCCGCCAATCTTTCGGATCTCATATTCATTTCCTGAACTTCCCATAATGATCGGCATCATCTATACCTTCCTTTCCCGGGCAGGATGTTATCCAAGCTGCAGTAGTTTTCCAATTGTTTACGTATAGTTGTCAAAAGAGCGCAGTTGGTTATTCTCTACTAACTAAGCTAAGTATACCACTCCGGTTAGTCGTTGTTAATCATAAAAGTTAGGTAAATTTAACTGAAGTTAGCCCCATAAAACTTGTGCAGTATTCCTAAATCGGGCAAAAAAAAGAGCCAAAGGGACAGACCCTTTGGCTCTTTGCGAGCGATTTCGCTTGATGTATGAGTCAAAAGAACTGTCCCTTTGGCTCACTTCAGGCAGATGAGCGCCCCGTTCAATCCGTACTTTCCGGTCGCCTTAACGTCAGCCCGGTATGAGTGGAACTCTTCGTGGCGGCACACTGTACAGATCCCGCTAAGGAGCACATTCGCGGGTAAAAGACCCGCGGAGAGCAGCGCGTCCCGATTGATCGCAGCGGTATCCATATGGTACTTCTGCCTTCCGTTCTTTACGCCTGTTTTTTGGCAGTATTTCCATACGTCGGTTATTTCCGCGAATCCGGACACCACATCGTCTTCCACTTCAAAACAGCAGCTGAGGATGCTCGGATTGATATACGCCCGGATCTCTTCCGGCCGGCAGCCGTATCGCGACTGCATCAGCTCCACAGCGCGCACGGCAATGCCCTGCAGGGTCCCGCGCCAGCCGCTGTGCACGTTCCCGATCACTTGCCGCACGGGATCGTATAAAAAGATGCTCTGGCAGTCCGCCGTGCGGATCTCCAGCGCGACGCCCGTAAGGTCCGTCACCAGCCCATCCGCCGGTCCGGGCTTCGCATTCAGGTTATCCCCGTCGATCGCCACGACTTTGCAGCCGTGCACCTGTTCCGCGGAACGGACCACTTTGCGGAACCGGTATCCGAAGTCCTCTTCGAGCTCGGAGATGTACGCGTCCCGTACCTTGGGGTCAACGGATTTTACGCTGAAGTTCATCGGTTTTTTGGTAAAAACAGCGAGCACCCGCTCGTTGTTCATCTCCGGTGAAAGATGGTATTTATTGAAAAGAGTCTGTTTGCCTGTCTCCATGGAAAGCTCCTTTCCCGATTTCTGAATGCTATCATATCACAAAAATACAGCCGGAACTATTGACCTTACGCGGCAAGGATTCTATTCTTGATGTAGAGAGTAAGCACCCATAAAGTAGACTGCAAAACTACATCTTTGAAAACTTCATTTTTTAAAGCTTCGTTTTTTAAAGCTTCGTTTTTAAAGACACATCCTTTTCTGATACTTAACGGAATCGCCGGCATCTGCCCGGCTTCGCTCAAAAAAAGGAGGCGCTATGGGAAAGATCATACTGGTAGCGGAAAGCGGCTGTGATGTTACCGCCGACCTGAGAGAACGTTACGGAATACGGATCGCGCCGATGCATGTGATCTTCGGTGAAGAGACCAGGGATGACGGCACGTTTCCGCCCTCGGAAGTGATCGACTATTTCAGAAAGACCAGGAAGATCCCTTCTACCAGCGGGGCGATGATCTATGACTTTGCCAGGGTCTTCGATGAGATCACGGAGTCGGAACCGGGTGCGTCGGTATTGCATATCGCTTACTCCGCTGTGACGACCTGTTCCTATGACTGCGCGCGGCAGGCGGCGGAAGAGTACCCTGAGATGCCGTTCGCGCAGGTCGACACCGGAATGTTTTCCTACGGGCATTATTCCGTTGTGATCCGGATGGCGGAGATGCTCGAACAGCATCCGGAGTGGACACTTAAGGACGCGCAGCAGGCAGCGCAGGATCTGGTCGATCATTCCTGTATGGCCTTCGTGCCGGACGGATTCGAGTTCCTAAGAGCGAGCGGCAGAGTGCGCAATACGACTGCGCTGGTCGGCGAACTGCTCAAGATCCATCCGCGCGTGGACCAGGTCAACGGATATCTGGTGCCGGGGAAAAGGTACCGGGGAAACATGAACCGGGTAATCCCGGCGATGATCCGTGATTTTGTGAAGGATTATGAGACGGAGCGGCCTGAGATCTGGCTTGGCTATACGCCGGAGTTTGCCGATGAGTATAAAAAGATCGCGGAAGCCACCGTGCGGGAGCTCGGTTTTACAAAGATCCACTGGATCGCGTGCGGCTGTGTGATCACGACGCATGGTGGGACGGGGTGTTTTGGCCTGTCAGGGTTCGGAAAGAAAAGACCGGAGAACACCGGAAAGGAGTAATATGGAATGCGATGACTGCGCGTTTTACGCCTATGACGAAGACGATGATTCCTGGTACTGCACGGTGGACATGGACGAGGACGACTACGCCCGCCTGCTGCAGGGGCACTACCGGCGATGCCCGTTTTACCGGTGCGGGGATGAATATCAGGTCGTAAGGCATCAGATGTAATACAGCGTTAAAAAAGTGAGTCAAAGGGCCTGTCCCTTTGGCTCACTTATTTGTCTGAGGCGCGCAGGTGGTTCAGGTGCGCGATCGTCTCGCCGACCGCGAACCACTGCTGCGACTTGGGGGCTGTCTCCCAGGTCGCGCCGTGCAGGGACCACGTGAGGTGAGAAGCCACTTCGTAAGCATTGGCGCCCGGATGAGCCCGCAGCACTTCGCGGACTTCCGAAAGGCGCCTTTTGTGATGGCGCTTGATCTCCTGAATGCGCTGCGGCAGAGTCTTGTCGGACAGGTTCCGGTGGCCGGGGAAGACAGTTTCTATCTCATACGTCAGTATTTTGTCAAGACTCTTCAGGTAATCGCCCAGGGGGTCGCGCACCCCGGGCCAGCAGGTGATGTTCGGCGTGATGTCGAAGAGCACGTGGTCGCCGCTGAACAGGATCTTCTGCTCCGGGAGATACAGGATCATCTGGTCGGGCGTATGGCCCGGAACCGAGAGAACTTCGAGCTTTACGCCGCCGACCTGCAGGATGTCGCCCCCGTGCACAAAGGTAACCGGGAAGGGTCTGGAAGACATGAAGATGCGCGCGGGATTGGTCTCCGTGGCTGTGCGCAGATCCTCCTCGGGAAACCCCTCCGCCATCAGCATCGCGTTGGAGTCCCAGGTGGCCTTTGCCGAGATATTGGCGATGATGCCCTGCAGGCGTTTGTATTCTGCTTCTCCCATATAGATCGTCGTATCGGGATAGTCAAAATACTCCGCGAGCCCGCAGTGATCGGAGTGCAGGTGCGTGAGGAACAGCTTAGTGTGCTCCGGGGAAACGCCGAGCTCTTTGAGTCCGCCCATGAGCGCGGTCCGGCATTCCTCGTTCCGGAAACCGGTGTCGATGACAAGGCTCTCGCCGTGATCGGTCAGAACGTAGCAGTTCAGGTTTTTCAGCGCGTTTCCGGTGAGGGGGATATACAGTTTATAGATGGCAGGTGACGAGCAGACCTGTTCAAGGTGGATCAGCATAGGCGGGTGTTCTCCGTTGTGTGCGGCTTCCGGCGGGAAACCGCGGACAGTATCTGTATTCATTATACATATAACGGCATGCATAGCCATGATATAATGAAGGTGGTCCGTGTAAAAACACTGCGGTATGAGGATTTGATGAGGAGTAGTATGGAAAAACCGTTATTCAGAAAAAAGAGCCTGGAGAGGATCTCGTCTCCGGAAGCGCTCAACGACTATCTGCGCGTTACAGGTCCCGCCGTATGGCTGGTCCTTTCGGCGATCATTCTTCTGCTCGTCGGCATGCTGATCTGGAGCTCCGTGGCGAGCATTGACAGTATTGCTGCCGGGACAGCCCATCGAAAAAGAGGATGTGGATCTTGTAAAGAAAGTAGAGCTCGATTATGAGCATGGCAGAAAGATCTACGAGATCGAGTTTTACAACAACGGTTATGAGTATGAGTACGACGTAGACGCAGAGACCGGCAGGATCCTGAAGTTTGATAAGGACTTCGACTGATCAGATCTGAGTAGATCGTTCGAGCACATAGAGAAAAACTGAATAATGTGAATCATAAGAGCTGTCCGGCGACGGGCAGCTCTTTTTTTGGATGCGCGCTATGGGTTTCCCGCGGATTGAAAAAACGATATAATTGTGAGGTGAGGTTTTCATTGTGTAACAGAGTCAAAAGAAAACAGGCGGCCTGTCAGAGAGCCTGTTTTGTGAGGAGGATGAATACATGTACGACGTGATCATTATCGGAGCCGGACCGGGCGGGATCTTTACCGCGTTTGAGCTGGCGGGGAAAAAGCCTGATCTGAAGATCGCCGTGTTTGAGATGGGACATGAGCTGAAAAAACGCCGCTGCCCCATCGACGGAAAGAAAATAAAGGAATGCGTTCACTGCGCGAGCTGCTCCATTATGAGCGGTTTCGGCGGAGCGGGGGCTTTTTCCGACGGCAAGTACAACATCACGAACGATTTCGGCGGTACGCTGCATGAATATATCGGGAAGAACACGGCGCTGGAGCTGATGGAATATGTGGACAAGATCAACCTCGCGTTCGGCGGGGAAGGGACCAGGCTGTATTCCACCGCGGGAACCGAGATCAGGAAAAAGTGCCTGCAGAATGACCTGCATCTTTTGAATGCTTCCGTGCGCCATCTGGGAACGGACATCAACTATATCGTGCTGGAGCGCCTGTACGCATATTTAAAAGAGAAAGTGACGTTCTGTTTTGACACAGCTGTCGACAGGGTGGAGGTCATAGACGGAGGGTACAGGATCCACTGCGGAGAAAAGACCTATGACGGCAAAAAGTGCGTGATCTCCGCCGGCAGGAGCGGAAGCAAATGGATGGAAACCGTTTGCAGGTCGCTGGACATCGGGACAAAGTCCAACCGCGTCGATATCGGCGTGCGCGTAGAGCTTCCCGCGGAAGTATTCTCGCACCTTACCGATGAGCTGTATGAGAGCAAGATCGTTTACCGCACAAAAGAATACGGCGATCTGGTGCGGACGTTCTGCATGAATCCACGGGGCGTCGTGGTGAATGAAAACACCAACGGGATCGTCACGGTAAACGGACACAGCTATGAGGACCCTGAACGGCAGACGGGAAACACGAACTTTGCGCTGCTTGTGGCAAAGCATTTTTCGGAACCGTTCAAGGATTCGAACGGGTACGGGGAGAGCATCGCCAGACTCAGCAACATGCTCGGCGGCGGAGTGATCGTGCAGCGCTTCGGCGACCTTATGAGGGGACGCAGGAGCACGACGAGCCGTATTGAGGAGTCCTTTACCGTGCCGACATTAAGCGCGTCGGCCGGCGACCTGAGTCTTGTCCTTCCAAAGCGCATACTGGACGGCATTATCGAAATGATCAAGGCGCTGGACAAGATCGCGCCCGGCACGGCGAACGACGATACGCTTCTGTATGGCGTGGAAGTCAAGTTCTACAACATGGAAGTGAAGGTCGACAGCCGGCTCATGACGCGTTATGAGGGACTGTATGTGATCGGAGACGGCAGCGGGATCACGCATTCCCTGTCCCACGCGTCAGCGAGCGGCATTTACGTGGCGCGGCAGATCGCTGATAGCCTTTGATGAGTGTGAAAGGGAGTGTGGAAGGAGAGATATCTGATGGATCTGAAAGATTTTTTTCTCGAGCACCCAAGCGTTGCAGTGGCTTTTTCCGGAGGCGTGGACTCTGCCTATCTTCTGTACGCTGCAGGAAAGTATGCAAAACAGTGCAGGGCGTACTATGTAAAATCCGC
>CACXMK010000025.1 GCA_902768735.1 uncultured Lachnospiraceae bacterium
AACAGGATCATGAAGACCAGGCCGACCGCCAGTGTGTTGGTCACATACGGCAGGAAGAAAACGGTCTGGAAAAACTCCTTCATCGGCTTGATCGAATTGATCCCCACGGAGATCAGAAGCGCGATCGCGGTGGAGAGCGGGACCGTGATCACGACCAGGATGAATGTGTTCTTTAATGCCTGCAGGAAATAGGGGTCCCTCAGGACATAGGAATAGTTGTATTTGCCGATCCCGAGATAGGTCTGGGAAGCGAAGTTATATCCTTCTTCCACGGAATAGACCAAGACGTCGAACAGCGGATAGACCATGAAGACGCCCAGAAAGAGGATCGCCGGGAGCAGATACAGCCAGGCTTTCGAGTTGTTCTTATCCATTGACGATTTCCCCCTTTCTCAGTGCAGAGGGGAGAATTTACAGCGGACGCGTCTGCCGTCTTCATGGTCGAACAGATACGTGCGGCCGGGTTTGAGCGTAAAGTTCACGGTCTCTCCCTGCGCGTTCGCGATCTCCTCCGTGCTGACGATCGTGCGGATCGAGCCGCCCGCAGCTGCGGCGTTGGTCGCTACGATACTGGTATCGCGGCCCATGACCTCGACAGCTGTCAGACCGCAGAGGAGCTCTCCCTGCTGCCTCGGCACAAATCCTTCCGGGCGGACGCCCACAGTGACGGTGCCTTCTTTTAAGGAAACGCCGGGCGCAGCACCTTCCGCGCCTTCCTTCCAGCTGCTGTCGGGCGTAACTTTCAGGACCGCGTCCCCTCCGATATAGAGAACGCCTCCCTTCACTTCGCCCTCAAAGACGTTGATCGGCGGTGTTCCGAGGAACCGAGCGACAAACAGGTTAATGGGATCCTCATAGATGAGCTGCGGTTTCGCGATCTGCTGCACAACGCCAGCTTCCATGACGACGATCAGGTCTGAGATACTCATCGCCTCTTCCTGGTCGTGTGTGACAAACACCGTCGTAATTCCCGTCTCCTTCTGGATCCTGCGGATCTCTTCTCTTGTCTGGAGCCTCAGGCGCGCGTCCAGGTTGGACAAGGGCTCGTCGAGAAGAAGCACGCTCGGTCTTTTGACCAGTGCGCGGGCGATGGCGACACGCTGCTGCTGTCCGCCCGAGAGCTCACTGGGTTTTCTCTCCAGCAGCTGGTCGATCTGGACGAGCTTTGCAGCTTCTGCAGCCTTCTCGCGCATCTCTTCCTTCGTCATCTTGTCCTTGCCCTTGCGGTTCTCCAAGGGGAACATGATGTTCTGAAGGACCGTCAGGTGCGGATACAGCGCGTAGCTCTGGAAGACCATGCCCACGCCGCGGTTTTCAGGGGGCAGCTCTGTGACATCATTGTCCCCAAAGAAGATCCTGCCGTCCGTGGGCTTCTCCAGGCCGCAGATCATGTTGAGCGTTGTGCTCTTACCGCATCCCGAAGGTCCCAGAAGGCCTACCAGCTTTCCGTCCGGGATCTCGAAATTAAAGTTGTTGACGGCGATCACATCCTCTTTGATCTTCTTGTTGCGGTTCGGATACCGCTTGGTCAGGTTCTGCAATACGATTTTCATGGCCGTTTCCCCCTCGGTCTTATTCTTCCTCGTGACAGTCAAAAGTTACATAAGGCGGATTCTCTCCCCGCTCCTTCGCCGGCTCGTATCTGTTCCAGAAGTCGTCGAACAGCCGGAAGATCTCCTTGTGTTTGGCAGCGATGATGAAGAGGGTTATCAAAACATAAACCGCCGACAGGACGTCCGTGAACGCCCACAGCAGATCCGCCTCGATATTGTAGAAGATAACGCACGGAAGCATGTAGTAGATCATATAGACCGGCATCATCTTTCTGTTGTTTTCCGTGTCGCCGAACGCATAGTTCACGGATTTCTCGCATGTGTAATACATGCCGATGATCGTCGTCCAGGCAAAGACCGCGATCGCGATCGCTGTCAGCCTTCCGCCGATCGCGCCATAGGCATTCGTGAAGGCGACCGTAGTCAGCGCGCCGCTCGTCGCATCGCTCGTCGTATAAGATCCGGTCATGATGATCGTGAAAGCCGTGATCGAGCAGATGATAAACGTATCGATGAAAACTTCACCCCATCCCCAGAGGGACTGCCGGACAGGATGGTCCGTCTGTGCGGATGCGTGGGCGATCATGCCGTAGCCCGTGCCCGCGTCGTTCGAATAGATCCCTCTTGCGACGCCGTACTGGATCGCGTCGCGGACCGTCGCGCCGGCAAATCCGCCGACCGCTGCCGTAGGGCTGAACGCGCTCCTCACGATCAGCGCGATCACCGCAGGGATCTGCCGGAAATTGAGAATGAGGACGCCAAGCCCCATGATGATGTACAGCACAGCCATGATCGGGACCGCGCGGGACATGACGTCGGAGATCCTCTTGAGGCCTCCCCAGATCGTGACAAAGCAGGTGATGCCGATCACGATGACTGACCAGAGGTTCGGAATGCCGAACGCCTCCCGCATGGAGCTCGTCACGGCTTCCGTCTGCACGCAGCAGGTCCATGGGCCGAAAAGGAAGCAGAACACCGCGAGAACAACGGCTCCCTTCTTCCATCCGAACGCGTTCTTAAGAACAAAGGACCGGTCGCAGACGAATTCGTTCATGGACTTTTTGTAGTGCTCGCGGTATCGCTGGCCGATGATGATCTCACAGGCCTTCGTGGACATTCCAAAGAACGCCGAGACCCACATCCACACGAGTGCGCCGGGGCCGCCGCTGACGATCGCCGTGGCGACGCCGCTGATATTGCCGGTCCCCACGGTATTGGCAAGCGCCGTACAGGCGGCGCGGAAACCGGAGACGGTGCCTTCGCCCTCGCCTTTGGCTCCGATCTTTCCGTAAGTGTTCTTGAAGTTAAACGCGATCTTTCGCTGGTAGCGGAACGCGAAGCGGACGCTCAGTACAATACCCACTCCCAGAAGCAGGATCGTCATCCAGGTCCCCCACATAAAATCATCCAGCCGGTACATCAGATCAGTCAAAGTCTGCATAGTTCATTTCCCCTCTTTATATCTGTTTTTTGTCAAAAGACGGCGGCGCGCGTTTTAAGGCCTTATATGCTGCGGTCTCCCCTCCGCCAGGAACTGCCTGCGCGCCTCCACGACCTGCTGCACATGCTTCTGGACAGTTGTGCAGCAGCCGCCGACCGCGTCCGCGCCCGCCTTCATGTATGAGAGCGCGTACTCGCCGAAGTCCTTGCCGTCCCCCGTTCCGTGCCAGGTCTTCGTGACCGGGTCGTATTCCTCTCCGCTGTTGGGATAGACGCCGACCGGAAGGTCCGATCCCTCTGTGCCCGCCTTGAGTTCGCGGACAAGGCTCACAATATATTCCGGCTTCGAGCAGTTGACGCCGATCATCTTGCAGTGCGGGTGATCTTTGGCAAACGCCTTCGCGCAATCCCTGATCAGGTCTCCCTCACAGATGTGCTTCCCGTCCTTGCAGGAGAAGCTGATCCAATAGTCCGCGCCGAGTTCCTCAGCGATGTCCGCCGCCAAAAGCGCTTCATGGAGCGAAGGCTGCGTCTCGATCAGAAGGATATCCGCCCCCGCCTCGTGCAGGATCTCCATTCTTCTCCTGTGAAACTCGTCGAGCACCTCGTCGCTGACGCCGTAATGGCCCCTGTATTCCGAGCCGTCCGCAAGGAACGCGCCGTAAGGACCGATCCCCGCAAGGCACAGCGGCCACGCGCGGCCTTCCTTCTCGCCCTCCTCTTCCCACCACTCTTTCCGGGCTTCGATGAAGAGTCTCACCGAGCGGGCGATCAGTTCCTCCGCTTCCTCTCTTGTACATCCGTTGTTCATAAGGCCCGGTATGGTCGCCTGGTAACTGCAGGTGATGCCGCAGTCCGCACCGGCTTTGAAGTAATCCAGATGTACCTGTTTGACGAGTTCCGGGGAGACTTCAAGGGCTTTCGCCGTCCACAGCTTGGAGTTCAGGTTCGCGCCGAGGTTCTCGAGCGCCGTCGACATGGAGCCGTCGATCACCATGATACCGTTCTTTTCAATGATCTCTTTAATGTTGCTTTTAGATGCCATTCATTCTCTCCCTCTTATTGTGAATACGATAGGCCCTGCCGACAGGTTCGAGGCCAGCGGGCTTCATCCGTCTCGTCCGTGCATGGCTCATTTCTTACGCACGTAGTAATGTCTCCCCAGCCATTGCGACAGTCCGTCCATACCCGGATAGACCATGCGCTCAGTAATGTTTTGGTGATCCAGAAAATCCCTGATCTGCCAGCGCAGTTCCTTGGCGATCACGAACCGCGCCGTGTGCTTCGTATTGGTTTTCAGAAACGCTTCAATATCCCCCATGTCCAGCGGTACGACTGAGAAAAAGGAATACTGGCTGATGATGCGCCTGTCCAGCGACGGCGGCTCGATCACCAGCATGTTATTGCCTTTCATGTCCTCGTCGTACTGTTCGAGCGACTCGCAGGCCTCCCGCAGCATATCCACCGAAAAGACTGTTGTGCTGTATTTCTGCATGATCTTCTGGTACTTCTCAGGCAGACGGTCATGCAGCTCATGAACGTCGATCCGCCAGACGACCGAGTCGTGCGCGTCCATCTGGTCCAGGTCCGATTCCGTCATAGCGAAGTGCAGCGCCATGAGCGGTGAAAAAGACCAGTCGAGGAGCCTCGTAGGGAAGCCGTGGTGCTGTCCCACGATCATCTGTTTCCACACGTTGCCTTCGATCATCGGTTCTTCCAGCACCGCGTATTTCGTAAAGTTCTGCAGCATCGGCTTTTCAAGGATCCTGCTGAGGGACTTGCAGTTCCGCTCAAGGCTTGTGGACAGCCTGAACGCGGAATTGCTCTCGCCCCGGTAGATATGCAGGTCCCTGTGACGGTTGAGCTCCGGCCTGAAGCGCTGCTCCGCCATCAGTTCCATCATCTGCTGCATGGTTTCGATCCTGATTTCTTCGATCATTTCCGCTCACCGTTCCCCTGTACCAGCTCCTTTATCAAAATATCGGCGATCTTTGTGCTGTGCACGATGTAACTGCCGTGTCCCTCACCCTTTAAGATCATGAGCTTCGCGTGCGGAATGCTCTTTGCGATCAGCTTTGTCTCATCCTCCCGGATGATGTCCCTGCTTCCTGCGATGACCAGCGTCGGGACCGTAACGGCCGCGAGATCTTCCGCCGGAATATTCGGCTCCTTTTCCATCAGCTCGAAAAGGGGGTCTTTTTTGATCCTGCCTAATCCTTTGACGAACAGCCTGAACCACGTCTTGCATCCTTTCGTCGTTATGTTCGCTCCGCTGACGACAAGGTGGGTGATCCTGTCACTTTCCATTGCCGCGAGAAGGCCGATGATGCCGCCGTCCGAAAAGCCGTAGAAAGCCACGTCCCGCAGGTCGAGCTCTGTCATGAAAGCGATCATATCCTGCGCCATATCCGCATAGTGGAACTCGCGGCACGGAGCGCTTTGGCCGTGTCCGCGCGAATCAACAGTGTAGCAGGTAAAATGCGCTTTTAAGACATCCACTGCTTCTTCGAAGATCGTGTGGTCCTCACTGTTTCCGTGTACCATGATCAGCGGTCTTCCGTGTCCGGTCTTCTCGTAATAGAGCTGTGTGCCGTTTATCCCGATATACATGTTCCAATCCCTCCCGCAGTCTTTCTTTCCTGAGCTGTCCTTGCTGTCTGCTGCTTTCGTTTTCTGCTTTTATTTGTGGCAGCTTTCTTCAACATTATAGCGCATAGAAGCGCTGAATCGTCCGTTATTTCATAAAAAAGTGAGACAAAGGGTCTGCCCCTTTGTCTCACTTTAAACCTTTCAGATCTCAGATGTTTCAGATGTCGAACATATCCGCGTACGCCTTCAGAGCGCCGTCGGTCTCATGTGCAAGAACGCGCTTTGCAAGGAGCTTGCCGAGCTGAACGCCTTCCTGGTCGAAGCTGTTGACGTTCCATACAAAGCCCTGGAACATGACCTTGTTCTCGAAGTGCGCAAGGAGCGCGCCGAGGGTCTTGGGAGTAAGCTGGTCGCCCGTGATGATACTGGAAGGACGTCCGCCGGCGAAGGACTTGTTGGGATCTTCATCGTCCTTACCGCATGCAAACGCCATGATCTGCGCCGCGACGTTCGCGCAGAGCTTCTTCTGGCTGGTGCTGCCCTGGATCACAACATCCATGCCAGCCTGGTTCTCTTTGAACCCTACGAACTGCATGGGAACGATGCTGGTTCCCTGATGGAGCAGCTGATAGAAAGAATGCTGGCCGTTCGTTCCGGGCTCACCGAAGATGATCGGTCCGGTAACATAGTTCACAGCCTCGCCGAAGCGGTTGACGGACTTGCCGTTGGACTCCATGTCCAGCTGCTGCAGGTGCGCAGGGAAGCGGCTGAGCGCCTGGGAGTAAGGGAGAACCGCTGTGCAGGGATAGCCGAGCATATTTCTCTCATAGACGCCGATCAGGGCATCGATCAGTGCCGCGTTCTTTCTGATATCGGGGTCCTTGGCCAGCTTGTCGGACTCTGCCGCGCCGTCCATGATCTCCGCGAATACATCCGCGCCGAGCGCCAGGGAAAGAATAACCGCGCCTACACAGGAAGAGGAAGAATACCGTCCGCCGATATAGTCATCCATGAAAAATGCCTGGAGATAGTCCGCGCTCTTTGCAAGAGGGGAGGTCTCACTGGTCACTGCCAGCATGTGTTTGGAAGGATCAAGGCCCGCATTCTTGAGGGCATCCCTTACGAAGGACTCGTTGGTCAGGGTCTCCAGCGTTGTGCCGGACTTGGAGACGACGATGAACAGCGCATGGGCGAGATCCGTGGATTTCAGGACAGCAGCGGCGTCGTCAGGATCGACGTTACTGATGAACTTCGCTTCCATTTTCTGCCTGCCGTTCTGCTTCGCCCAGTTCTCGAGGGCAATGTAGAGAGCGCGGGGCCCAAGATCGCTTCCACCGATACCGATCTGGACGACAGTGGTAAACTTCTCGCCTGCCGCATTCGTGATCTCTCCGGCATGGACCTTGTTCGCGAAATCAGCCGCTTTCTTCTGCTCGCCCACATAGAAGTCTCTCTTGTTGACGCCGTCACAGATAACATCCTTGCCGAGCTGGCCACGGCACAGCTGGTGCAGGACAAGGCGCTTCTCGCCTGTATTGATCACGGCACCGTTGTACAGCTCCTCATATTTCTGCGTGAGCTGTGCCTCATCCGCAAGTTCCTGAAGCGCGCCAAGGATCTCGTCGTCGACGCACTTCGCCGCAAAGTTGTATTTCATACCCAAGGCCATGGGAACGCTGTATTCGGCGACACGCTTCGCGCCGCTCTCGCCGGACATGACTTCCACGAGGTCAACGCGGCCTTTGAGGGCCATCAGCTTTTCATAGGATGCCAGTGTATCGAAGTTTTTCCATGAAACCATATTGATCAATCCTCCTTTTTTATTACTCATCATTAAGTTTCTGAGTACATTTTATTGCATCTTATACAAATAGTATAGCGGAAACACCTGTCTACTGTCTATATTTGCATAAAACAGAATCCGTGTTAATGCAGTTTTTTGCCGCCGCCCGGAAATCATTCGATCGTATCCACGATCGCGTCGACAGCCTGATTCATTTCCTCGACGTCATTCTTCGCCTCTTTTTCATCGATCGATTTGGCGTAGTAGTAGAACTTGATCTTGGGTTCCGTTCCGGAAGGGCGCATCGCGAACCAGCTGCCGCCTTTCATGTGGTAGATCAGCACGTTGGACGCCGGTATGTCATTATAGCCGTGCAGGTAGTCGATGCAGTCTTCCACGGTAAATCTGCCAAAAGACTGCGGCTTCCTGTTCCTGAACACGTCCATGATGCGTCCGATCCTCTCGGCACCTGCCACGCCTTCCAGTACGAAGGAGACCTGTTTCTCCGCGTAGTACCCGAATTTGCGGTAGAGGGAGTCCAGATACTCTCCCAGTGTCATGCCGTTCTTTTTGCACCACGCCGCCATCTCCATGACCAGCATTGCCGCGCAGATGCCGTCCTTGTCGCGCACTTCCGCGCCCGGCGCGCAGCCGATGCTCTCCTCATAGCTGAAGAAATAGGTGTATCCCTTTTTCTCCGCTTTGGGGATCACGCCGCAGATGTTCTTAAAGCCGGTGAGAGCGTCAAACACGCGGATCCCGTAGGACTCGCAGATCTTCTTTCCGAAATTGCCGGTGACAATGGACTTGATCATCGCCGCTTTCTTGGGGATCTTTCCCTTTTCTTTCATGCTTTGCGCCATATAGGCGATGAGGAGCGCACCTGTCTGGTTTCCGTTGAGCGGAATGTAGCCGCCCTTGCCGTCGGAGATCTCCACAGCCATTCTGTCGCTGTCCGGATCGGTCGCGATCAGGACTTCCGCACCGACCTTTTTCCCGAGCTCCTCGGAAAGCTTGAACGCCTTCGGATCCTCGGGGTTCGGGTAGCCGACGGTCGTAAACTCCGGATCGGGCTCCTGCTGCTCGGGAACGATATGGAAATTCACATATCCCAGTTCCTCCGCGAGCATGCGCATCGGGATGCTGCCGGCGCCGTTGAGCGGTGTGTAGACTACCGGAATTGTGAGGTCGAGTTCATCGTCTTCCCTCTGCCTCATGGATTTCACGTAATCGAGATAGGCCAGGTCCATCTCCTCGCCGAAGATCCTCACCTTCCGCTCGAAGATCGCGTCGGAAAGCGGCAGTCTTTTGAACGTGTCAAAAAAGTCCAGCGCCAGGATCTCCCTGAGCATGCCGTCAGAGATCTCACCCGAGATCTGCGCGCCGTCCATCCAGTAGACCTTGTAGCCGTTGTACTCCTTGGGGTTATGGCTGGCGGTCATATTGATGCCTCCCAGCGCGTCGAAGCTCCGGATCGCGAAAGACAGTTCCGGCGTCGCGCGGTGAGAGGGGAACAGATACGCCTTGATCCCGTTGCCCGCAAAGATCTCGGCGGCAAGTTCGGCAAACTCTTTTGAAAAGTACCGGCAGTCATACGCGAGCACCATACCGCGCGCCTTGTTCTCGCCGGACGCGAGGATATAATTCGCGATGCCCTGTGTCGCGCGCCCCACTGTGAGGCGGTTCATCCGGTTCGTGCCCGCGCCTCTGATCCCGCGCAGGCCCGCTGTTCCGAATTCGATCTCCTTGTAGAACCTGTCCTTGATCTCCGCGTCGTCATCTTTCACGGCGAGGAGCTCTTCCCTTAACGGATCACCGGCAGGCAGCTTTTCGATCCACTCTTCGTATCTTTCCTTATAACCCATCTTCTATACCTCCCTTTCCCCTCCGGACAGCCGGGCGGCGTTACTGTTTTGACATAAAAACGACCCCATAAAAACGACCCCAGAGGTCATTTTACTACCCTCTATTTTACCATACGAAGCGCCCGGTGTGGAAATAATGCCTTATAAGTTTGAAGGCGAGGCCACTTTGTTACATGCCATCTTGCCGGTTTGTCTGCTAGACTGGCTATAGTCATCTTAAATACGCACAATAGAAATACATCTCGAAGTTCTATACTGATAATGCATTGTGAAACGGAATAACACTGGGAGGATTCAAGGATGAAGATCACATTCATGGGGGCGGGAAGCACCGTCTTTGCGAGAAACGTCATCGGCGACAGCATGTGCAGCGAGGCGCTGCGCGACAGCGAATTCGCGCTGTACGACATCGACGGCGAGCGTCTTAAGGAGAGCCGGACGATCCTGGAAGCGATGAGGGGCGTTCTGGGTGGATATGGCAAAATAGAGTGTTACCTCGGAGTCGGGAACAGGAAAGAGGCGCTCCGGGGCGCGACCTTTGTCATCAACGCGATCCAGGTCGGCGGCTATGACCCCGCCACGATCATCGATTTTGAGATCCCGAAGAAATACGGCCTCCGCCAGACCATCGCCGACACGCTGGGGATCGGCGGAATCATGCGCGCGCTGCGCACGATCCCGGTGATGGAAGATTTTGCCAGAGACATGGAAGAGGTATGCCCGGACGCTCTCCTTCTCAATTATACGAACCCGATGGCGATGCTCTCGGGCTACATGCAGCGCTATACCGGCGTAAAGACGGTCGGCCTGTGCCACAGCGTGCAGGTCTGCTCGAAGGACCTTCTCACCTTCGTCGGCCTTGAGGACAAGCTGGAAGGCCGGAAGGAGCTGATCGCAGGCATCAACCACATGGCCTGGCTCCTTGAGATAAGAGACAGAGATGGCAACGACCTCTATCCGGAGATCAAATCCCGCGTCGCGGCCAAAATGGCGGACCCGGAATTCAAGGATAAGGTGCGCTTCGACTACATCCGCAACTTCGGCTACTACTGCACCGAGTCCAGCGAGCACAACGCGGAGTACAACGGATTCTACATCAAGAGCAGGTACCCGGAGCTCATCGAGCGCTATAACATCCCGCTCGACGAATACCCGAGGCGCTGTATCAACCAGATCGAGTCCTGGAAAAAGGAATACGCGGAGCTCCTTGAGACCGGGGTCAAAACACACGAGCGCTCCAGGGAATACGCCTCCCACATCATGGAGTCCATCGTCACGAACACGCCTTACCAGATCGGCGGCAACGTCCTCAACACAGGGCACCTGATCTCGAACCTCCCCGAGGAGGCCTGCGTCGAGGTCCCCTGCCTTGTCAACGGATATGGGATCCATCCCTGCCACGTCGGCCCGCTGCCGGTCCAGTGCATGGCGATGAACATGACCAATATCAGCACACAGCTTCTGACAATTGAAGCGGCGCGCACGCACAAGCTTGAGCACGTCTATCAGGCGGCCATGATGGATCCCCACACCGGGAGCGAACTCGACATCGACACCATCAAAAAGATGGTGGACGAGCTGATCGCGGCCCACGGATCCTACCTGCCCAGGTTCAGCTGATCAAAAGGACAGATCCTTTGGATCAGCTGCCGGATTTCACACAATAAATCGAGCCCTGCGCAATGCAGGGCTCTTTTTTACAAAAACGGCAAAATGACCTCTGGGGTCGTTTTTCACTCCTCGAGGTAGAAATTCCGGTCGACCAGGCTGACCTCCTTCTCCTGTGCCGGCTTTCCGACCGTCAGGATAACGTCCGCTTCCTCCGCACTGCCGACACGCACGGCGCCCTGCGCCGAAAGCAGCAGCTCCAGGTACTTTTCGAGGGACAAAGACGGCGCATACGCCCGGTACATCCCCCTGGGCGCCGCAAAGCGCGCCGCCTTTTCCGGCTCCTTTCCGACGAAGAACAAGAGCCTCCTTACGACATCCACATATCCGTAGCTGAGCCTCGTCCCGCCCGACCGCAGCTCATGGGTGAAGAAGCAGTTCTTCGGATCGTACAGCTTCACTTTCTGTTTGAATTTCCTGACGGCCATCATTCCGACGTAGCATGTCTGTATCCGGCCAAAAGACGGCTTTCCGTAGTACAGATGGACCACCGCCTCGACGTTTCGGAGCGGCGCGCCAAGATCGATATCGATGTACTCCGCGGCATTACTGTGCGTGATGTCGCCGGAGTGGACGATCCCCTCCTTGTTGAAATGCGCGTCCCACCCGACTTCGACTGTCTCTCCCTGAAGGTTATACGCCATCGCGTGCAGGTCCACGTCCACGCGCTCCCTGTCATTCCAGTAGACAAAAAACCGAAGCCGTTTTACTTCCTCCGGGATCCGGATCGCCATCCCGCCCGGCACATATCCGCCCTCTTCGGACTTCTGCGTGCCCTCCAGCCGGCAGTACGACAGGTCGTACTCCTCCGCCTGCAGGAATACTTTTTTGCCTGCGAGCTCCGTCCCCGCCTTCTCCATATGCGCGTAAAGAACGTCCTTCAGGATCGCCCTTACCCTGTCCGAGTAAGGCGCCGTGCGCCTGTACAGATCGCAGGCCGCCTCGTATTCCCGGTCCAGCTCCGCGATCCTGTTCCGATGCAGCTTCTCCCGGTTTCTCGCCGTCCGGATCTGTTCCCGGACATAGGGCGACGCCAGGATATCCTTTTCCATCGTAAATCTCGAGAGGAACTTCTGCGGATCTTTCACTACCTCCGCATAGTGCGCTCTCCTTTTTTCTTCCTCTTCCCTTTGTGCACGGTAAATGCTCTCCCGGGGAGCGTTTTCTTCCTTGCGGTCCAGCGCGTTAAAGATATCGACGACCGTATGCGGGCTGATCCTGCCGGCGTTCTGCACCAGCCTCTCCCTGATCTCCCCGTCCGGGTATCCCATCCTCAAAAGCCAGCCCGTCATTCGAAGCAGCATACCGGGGCGCTTCGCGATAAAGTCCAACGCGCCCTCATCCCCCGACGCCAGAAGGTACTTGGCCTGCGCCTCCCACGACCGCAGCTCCCCGTTCCTGAGCGCCCTCACGGCTTCTTTGTGCTCCGCGCTGCGGGAATACAGGTTGTAGTCCAAATACTGAAGGACCGTCAGGCTCTTCTCTCTTTTGCCGCGGGACAGGATCAGGTTCGCTGTAAAGTCAACAGCGGGATACGACTCCAGAAGCTTAACGACCGCCCTCTTCCGGCTCGTCCGCAGATGATAGCGGTACCTTGGCAAAACACTGCCGGCGCTCTTTATCACATCCCCCGTGTGCCGGCAGATCCGCCGCCACAAAAGGATCCTCCTCTCCCCGTCAGCACCCCGCAGGATCGCGTCGAAAAGCTCCGTCAGGTTCTCTTTGAAAGGCACTTTCAGACCGGCCAGGTCCTCCGGCTCCAGATAAGCGAGCGCTTCCACCGTCAGTTCCCTGCCGGGCAGGGTCAGCCGCTCCCTCTTCTGCATGATCCTTGTGAGCGCGGTGATCGCCGCAGTATCCTCAGGAACCAGTTCGAGCACCTTGGCCTTGACAAGCGTATCGTCGCTCTCCGTCTTCTCCGTAGCCGCAACGTCCGGCAGCCATCCCCGCTTCACTTCCACGCCAAAAAACTTCTCCAGCCCGTAAGTAGAGAAATAGTGGGCCAGCTGGTGCAGGCGGAACTCCGCCTCTTCCATCTCCATCACCTGCAGAGGAAAGTCTGGATACATAGGCGGCGCCGTAACATCGGGCAGAAGGCTCCTGAAATGCTCCGCGAACGAAAAGAGGGATGGGCTGCCCGCGAGCAGCAAAAGATCCCCGGGCGCCAGTGTGTACCCGAGATTCCTGAGTTCTTCGTTGACAGTGACCGCCTGCGCGACCTTTTCGTCGGTCAGCGCCGGGCTGTCTGATCCCGGCCGGTAAGCCGCCAGCCTAAGTTCGGATAAGAGCAGCTTTTCAAATGCGGTAGAGAGGTGTGCCATGTTCTTTTCTCCTGCGATAGCGAAATAAAAACAGTGAAATAGAAATAATAAAAAGAGGGCAGGCTATCTGATGACTGACATTTGTACACCTAAAAGCAGAGGTTTCCCCCTGAGATCAGATTAAAAGGATGTCATCATAGGGTGTACAAAGACGCCTGCCCCCGATTCCTCAAAAATATGCAATTTCATTATATCACAACCCCGCCGCTTCCGCTACGGAACTGTGCGCCGGCTTCCGGCGGCTTCACAGTCACTGCTTCTATACGTCACTGTTTTGGCGCGCTTCGCCGGTTATCGCCCGTCGCATAGTCGATCTCAAAGCCCGGCTGCACATTGTAGCAGAACACACAGAACCGCACCAGCGGATCCTCCACTGACTCCGCCTCCATGAGGACACCTGCGCAGACCAGGTTGTCCCCGTCAAAATAGGGCCTGACCCTGTACATCACGTGATGGCCGGTCCCTTCCACATACGTGACGACGGATTCCTCGAAAGGGAGCATGCCTTCCACATTCATGTAGCGGGTCCCGGTGATCAGGTTGCGCTCATTGGCGTCCTGTCCCGTAAGGAGATGCCCGATCAGGTGGCACCGGTTGAACAGCATCTCCCCGTCGATGTCCTCGTAGCGGGTCGTGTTCCAGCCGGTGGGCTTCACCATACTGATATCGCCCCGCTTCTGAGTCGGAAGCGTCTCCGGGCCGACGCAGGCATAAGCGCCCGTACAGCGCCCCAGCTCATCCAGAGGCCAGTACTCATGGAACGCCTCCGAAGTCAGCTCCTCTTCCGTGAAAAAGGGGACGTCCCCGTGGATGTCCGTATAAGGCCGCCCTGAATACGGCGGCACCATCGACAGAGTAAAGTCCGCCGCCTGAGCGTCTGACAGATCTCCCTGATCGCTTACCGCCTGGCTTGATGCGGCAGTCTCCTGCGTCTGCGCGGGATCCTGCGGCACACCGGTTCCGGGATCCCATCCCCGCCGGATCAAATAAAAAGCCAGAAACAGCAGCACAAGGAGGACCGCGCTCAGCACTTTCCTGAGTGCTCTCTCCGCGCCGGATTCCCTGGCGTATTTCTGACTCTTTCCGTTTTTACGTCTTTTCATTTATTACGTCTTTTATTACGTCTTTTCATTCAGCCTCGCCGCAACTCTCAGAGATTGATGTCGACAGCCTCCAGCATGATGTCATCCGTACCCACGCCGCAGACATTGACAGTAAACCATCCGCAGGTCGCGATGTGCTCGACGCCGCCTTCGTCCTTCATGACCTCATACAGGTTGATCGTGTAGGTGCCGTCGGTATTGGCAGTATACTGTGCGTTCGGGGGATAGAAATCATACTTTCTGTAGTAGTATTCCTGCGCCTGTTTGCAGAGTTCCTCGGGCGTGTATACCTTGCTGTACAGCGTCAGGTCGATCGCCTTTTCCCGGAACGTATCGGTCCCCTTCGCGGAGCTGTCAACGTTATACCAGGCATATGTCGTGTAGTGAAACTTCCCGTCCCCGTCATCGATCTTCTTGCGAAGGGTGATCAGATAGGTGCCGTCCTTCTGCTCCTCGCAATCCGCTTCAGGCGGATACGATCCGTCTGCGCTCGTCCGCTTAAAGTAATACTGCGCCATGCAGCACAGCTCATAAGGTGTATAGCCTTTCCGTCCCGCAGTGACCGTTTCCGCAAAGCCCTCTGCCTGCGCTGCAGCCGCTGCCTCTTCCGCGATCTCCGTCTCCGGGCCGTTCTGTGCCTGTGCCGCAAACGCGCTCACTCCTGCCGCACCGAAGATCCCGAGAAAACTGAGGGCCAAAACAATGATAGAAAAAATCTGTCTCTTAAAACCCATGGTGTGTGTCCTTTCTCTCATAGATTTTCATTATAACACTTTTTTGGCTTTGTACACAGTATTTTCATCGCTCCTTAATTGTCTTTTCCGGTACTGTCGGTTACAGTAATAGTAGCAGACTTCTTCTCCCCTTAACGGGGTAAGACATTGTATTCCATCTGATTTTAGACACTTACTGCCGTCTGCAAAGGACAAATAAACCGCACGCGATCATCGATCTCCGGAGACAAATATGCTGCAGCTCAAAGATATCAATAAAAAGTATAATACCGGCGGTTTTGAGCAGATCGCTCTCGACGGCGTCTCTTTAAATCTGCGCGACAATGAATTCGTGGCCATCCTCGGTCCGAGCGGATCGGGCAAGACCACCCTCCTCAACATCATCGGCGGGTTGGACCGCTACGACACCGGCGACCTGATCATCAACGGCGTCTCCACGAAGAAATATAAGGACAGGGACTGGGACTCCTACCGCAACCACACGGTCGGCTTCGTCTTCCAGTCGTACAACCTGATCCCCCATCAGACGATCCTCTCGAACGTGGAGCTCGCGCTGACGATCGGCGGCATCTCCGCCGACAAGCGCAGGGAGATGGCGCTCGAAGCGCTCGATAAGGTCGGCCTTAAGGAGCAGTCCCATAAAAAGCCCAATCAGATGTCCGGCGGCCAGATGCAGCGCGTCGCGATCGCCCGCGCGCTCGTCAACGACCCCAAGATCCTTCTCGCCGACGAACCCACTGGCGCGCTCGATACCAAGACGTCGGTCCAGGTCATGGACCTCTTAAAGGAAGTGGCCAGCGACCGTCTTGTCGTTATGGTCACGCATAACCCCGAACTCGCCGAGCAGTACGCCAACCGCATCGTCCGTCTCAAGGACGGCCGCATCGTGGATGACACCAATCCCCTTGTGATCGAGAGCGAAGGGCCCACTGTCCACAAGAACCTCGGGAAGGCCTCGATGTCTCTCGCGACGTCCTTTGGGCTTAGCCTTAACAACCTCATGACCAAGAAGGGGCGTACCATCCTGACCGCGTTCGCAGGCTCCATCGGCATCATCGGCATTGCCCTGATCCTTGCGCTCTCCACCGGGTTCCAGAATTACATCGACCAGATCCAGGAGGAGACCATGAACAGCTACCCGCTCACGATCAACGCGGAGGCGGGAGACCTGACCAGCATTATTCTGTCCATGGCGGAGGAGTCACAGCACAAGTCGGAAGGAAACTTCATGCGGGAGCAGCAGTACATCACCTCCTTCACCGACTCGCTCTCCAACAACGATCTGAAAAGTTTTATCAAGTACCTGGATGAGCATCCCGAGGAGTACAGTGAAGAAGTCCGAATGATCAAGTATGCCTACTCGGTGGGCCCCCTGATCTACACGATCGACGGGGCGGACCGTCTGGCGCAGCTTTATCCCAGCAGCGCTATGAGCGGGCAAAACAGTATGATGTCGTCCATGATGCTGGGCGGCAGCAACGGGATGACCGCTTTCAGCGAGATCGTGGAACCTGAGCGGCTCATGAAAGAGTATACGCTCCTGTATGGAAGCTGGCCGACAAAATACAATGAGCTGCTCATTTCCGTCAACGACCCCAACCAGATCTCCGACCTTCTCCTGTATTCCCTGGGATTCCGCGATACAAGGGAGCTCAAGGATATCATCACGGACCTGTATATGGGCGAAGAGATCACCGTCCACAACGACCCCATGACGATCTCCTACGACGACCTTCTTGGCAGGGAGCTCAAGCTGATCGCGCCATCCGACCTCTATAAATACAATGAGGAGTACGAGGTCTACGAGGATATGACCGACGACGATGACTATATGATGCAGGTCTACGAAAATGCGGAGCCTCTGAAGATCACGGGCATCATCACAAGGCCGCGGGAAAGCGGCTCCTCGTCCTCTTCCGCCACCGGCGTGCTCTATCTCCCGGAGCTCACCTCCTATGTAATGAACAAGTCCGCAACCACAGAGATCGTCCAAAAACAGATCAAAGATCCCGACTACGACGTTTTCTCCGGCAAGACTTTTGATGAGGAGGACGATGACAGCGATCTGGATTTTGAAGACATGATCTCCATTGACGAAGACCTTCTGGCGGAGGCATTTGTCGTAAACATGGATTTTGGCGGCTTGGACATGGACGCGGACAAGACAACGGAGATCGTCATGAATTCCGCCAAAGCCGTCGCGGAGAGCATCGACGAAGTGACACAGACAATGGTAAAAGCGCTGACCGAAGCAAACGGCGCTTTCGCCAAGGGGATCATCGAAGGCTATAAGCAGATCGCGACGATCTCGGTGACCGATTCCACCGCACCGGAGACAAATCCGGACGTCTCCGCTGTTACTGGTATCTTTCAGCAGCAGCTTGACGCGATCCGGAACGAAACGGATGCGCAGGTTCGGCCAAGCGTCACGACGGCGGTCCGCATGCTGATCTCAAGAGCGAAATCCCGCCTTAACGCGGCAACTACTGTCGAGGAAGCGGAAGCCGTGATCGATGAACTCCGGCTCGACGAGGAAACTGCCGCCCGGCTGAAAGCGACCATCAAAGAAATCCCTGCGGGCGGCGGTTCGGGCAGCGGCGGCAGCGATGACGATGACGACGAGTATGCGGGCGCTCCCTCAGGCGAAGTCGCGCCGGAAGTGGAGCCGTCCGACAGCACCATCGATGTGACGGATACGATCGCGGCGCTCGAAGCGATGGAAGAGACGATGATCGACGCCGGCGTCGAAATGGCAGTCGCACAGGCCTCCAAGTCCATTCAGGACCTCGTGGACGCGCTTGAAAGCGCCTCGACAAAGGCGGAAGCGGACGCCGTGATCGATGGCATGGATATCGATGACTCGCAGAAGTCGCTGCTCAAGAGCCAGATCAAAAAACAGTTTGAAGAGGGAGGCGACACCACCTCGGAAAAATACATCACGCTCGCTTTTCTGGGTCCCTACAAGGAGCAGGCGATCACAGAAGAAAAGATCGCAGAGATGACCGCAGGGATCGAGCAGATCAAGCTCGATGCCGGAAACACGAAGAAGATCGTCGAGGAGGCTTTTGACAACTACTACGGAAGCCTTACGCCCGACGAGAACGGGCTCGTAGCTGTGAAAGACCTTCCCTCCACGGATGAAGCTGTACAGAAAGCCCTGACAGACAACAGCTCCGCCCTCTTCGAAGAGGGATACAATCTCGCCAAAGAGTACATAGCCCTTCTGGTCGCCAAAGGGACCGGCGAGGCGCTCGCGGAAGCGATGGCTCCTCTCGCGGAACTGTTCAATATGGACGAGGACATCCTCACCATCGACACGGACAAATTCTCGGAGGCCTTCCAATTCACCAAGGACGAGGACGAGCTGTCCCGTATCATGTCTGCGATGATCACAGGCGACAACGCGTCCTACAAAGGAAATCTGTTGAAGCTAGGCTACCAGAACGTGGAGGAACCCACCTCCATATCGTTCTACTTCAACGACTTTGAGTCCAAGAACAAGTTCATGGATTTTCTCGAAGCGTACAACGAAAAAGCGCCTGAAGAGCAGAAGCTCGAGTACACCGACATCACCGGGATCCTGATGGGTTCCGTCGAGAAGATCGTAAACGCGGTCACGTACGTACTGATCGCGTTCGTCTCGATCTCGCTGGTCGTCTCGTCCATCATGATCGGCATTATCACCTACATCTCCGTCCTTGAGAGGACCAAAGAGATCGGTATCCTGCGCGCGATCGGCGCCTCCAAGCGGAACATCTCCTCGATCTTCAACGCGGAGACCTGTATCATCGGGCTTTTGTCAGGCCTCATAGGCGTCGGGGTCACAAGGCTCCTGCTGTTCCCGATCAACGACTTGATCCACAAGGTCACGGATATCGACGACATCACCGCCGTCCTGGAACCCCGCGCCGCTGTCGCGCTGGTTCTCATTGCCACCGGACTGACCATGCTCGGCGGCCTGATCCCGTCGCGTTCGGCGTCCAAGAAGGATCCCGTCATCGCGCTTCGGACAGAGTAAAATTCGGACAGAGTAAAAGAGGAAGTAAAAAGGCAGTAAAAAAAGAGTCAGGGGTCATTCCCCTGGCTCCTTTTTTTCCGGTATGACTGCCGGAAGGAACTTGCGCCTCTCGGCCTCCACGACATCCCGGATCCACTCTTTCTCCGAGAGGCCCTCCGCCGCGTCCGCGATCGTCGACTCCTGCGCGAACAGGTCGAATTCTTCTTCCTTGCGGGCCAGGATCTCCCTGACTGCCTCATCCACGGTGTTCTCACACAGAAGATGATAGACCAGCACGTTCTGCACCTGTCCCATGCGGTACACGCGCGAGAGCGCCTGCCATGTGAGTGATGGCTTGATCTGCGGTTCGCAGAAGATCACCACGCCCGCCGCCTGGATATTGAGCCCCGTGCCGCCCGCCTGCACCTGGCAGACCAGGACGCACCCGCCCTGCGCGTCCGTAAAGCGGTCGATCAGATCCTGCCGCTCCTGTACGGGCGTGCTGCCGGTGATCGATCCCGCCACTAAATCTCCCAGAAAACCGATCACTTTGCTGATCGTATCCCTGAAATACGAGTAAACGATGACCTTTCTGCCTTCTTCCACCGCCTCCTCGCAGATCTCCCGCAGGCGTACTGCCTTGGAAGAGGTGTTCATGTCTTCCTGCAGGAACGAGACGCGGCGCATGCCCATGAAGTTCCCGTCCTGCACCTGCGCGATATAGCAGGCGCTGTCCTGCGGCGTCATCGCGCACCACTCCTCTTCCATCGTGAGAGGCGGAAGTTCTTCCAGGACCATGTCCCTTCTCCGCCGCAGGTAAACGGGCGCGAGCATCTCCTTAAACTGCGGCACATGGCGCATTCCCGCATTGGACCGGATCTCCTTCACGAGGTCGGGCCGCACAAAACCGATCAGCTCGCACATCTCGTCGACCTTGTTCTCCAAAGGCGTCCCTGTCATCATCAGGATCCTCTCGGATTCGTCTTCCAGAGTATGGATGTATCTGGTCCTCTTTGCCTCCGGATTCTTGATATAGTGTGCCTCGTCAATGATGAGCATCGAAAGCTTCATCTTCCCGTCGACCGCGCCGATGATCTTCGAGAGACTCTCGTAGTTGGTCACCGCCGCGCCGCCTTCCTGCTGCCACCTCGCCAGGGAGTCTTCCAGGAGCGGGCCGTGCAGAAGGTGCGCCTTGATCCCGCTGAACTTGTGGATCTCCCTGCACCAGTTGACCATGACAGATGCCGGGCAGACGATCAAAAACCTGCTCCAACGGTCCTTCGCGTACAGGTGCGCCATGGCCGCGATCGCCTGGATCGTCTTTCCGAGGCCCATCTCGTCTCCGAGGAGGACCCTCTCCAATGTCAGAATATAGCGTGCCCCGAATGCCTGGTACGAGCGCAGGTCGCCCAAAAAGCCGCCGGTATCCAGCGGGAAGGCGTCGATCTCATCCGCAAGCTGCGCCGGAATGCTGCTGTAGATCAGTTCCCGCTCCGCGCCGGTCCCTGTCAGCTTCTCGATCAGTGCGTAATAGGAGGCCCCGTTCTTTTTAAAGTCGCCGAGCGCCTCGCCCTCGCTCATGTTCCTCGCCTTGTCGTACAGGTCGATCAGATTTTTGATCCGCGTGCACTCCGGGCTCCGAAGATAAGCCAGGATCCCGGCGACCGCAAGGATCGTGTCCTCTTTTGTCTTTTTGCGGGAAAAGAACCACCGCAGGCGGCTGCGGATCAGGACTCTCTCAGGAGCCGCTTCCGCATACGCGTGAAGCCCCTCCGTGAGCGTTGCCGCTTCCTGTCCGATCCGGCTGCACTGTCTGTATTTTGCTATCTCCGTGATCAGTACAAGGCTCTTTCTGTCATTCTCGTCCGCCGTGAGGCGGATATGGCTATGCCCGGAAAGGCGTTTTAAAAACTCCCCCAGGATATTCCTGATCGTGGTGATCTGCTTCTCTCCTACGCCTTCAACCCTCTGGATCTGCCAGTTCTGGGCATTGTAAAGGTCCAGGAGCGTATGAAAGCCGGCATTTTGCAAAGCGCTGACCCGGATCCCCGCCTTCGAGTTCTTCAGTTCCTCCACGGGGATCTCCGCAAGCGACGCCGCGGCGTTCTCCCTGAGCGCTTTCCCACAACTCTGTTTTACGGCCTGCTCTCGACGGTCCGCATCCGAGACGATCTCTATAAGATGCTCATCCAGCTCCCGAAGACTTCCGATCAGCTCGTCGATCAGATCAAAATCAGGCATATTGACTGCTGCCATTATAACCTCCGATAAAAATGCTCCGCCAATTTACATCTACTATACCTGTTTACCATCTACAATGTATAAAATCCGCCGCAAGAAAACAACTGCTTCGGTCACATTCCCGGGTTTCTTTGCTATAATCTTTACTGTAATGGTTTTTCTAAATGAACCTTATGAACCTTGCTGTGATTATTGTATGTTCCCAGCGCCGTTATCCGCGAAGATCACTAAATCAACTACAGGAGACGATGACCGTGGCAGAGTATACGTATTCCGCTTTTATTTCATACAGACACACAGCGGCCGATCAGTCCGTTGCGAAGAGGATCCAGAAAAGCATCGAGACATATACGATCCCGGAGGAACTTCGGGGGGACTCGAACAGGAAACGCTTTCTTAAGGTATTCCGCGACTCCGATGAGCTGGGGCTGAACAGGGATCTGGCTTCTGAGATCGATGGCGCCCTCGCCAACTCAGAGTTTCTGATCGTTATCCTCTCTCCTCTGTATAAGGAGTCCAAATGGTGCGTCCATGAGATCGAGGAATTCCTAAAGACACACGACCGCTCGCAGATCCTTTGTGTTCTCGCTGAGGGCACGCCCAGGGAAGTGTTTCCGGATATCCTCACGAATATTCCGGCAGAAGACGGCTCCGGCACTTTTATCTATAAGGAGCCATTGTGCGCAGACTACAGGCTGGACAAAACGACGGCCGACAAACTGGAACTGCCCAGGCTCCTTTGTTCCATGCTGCACTGTCCCTACGACGACATGGTCAAACGGCATGAGATCTACCGCCGCAAGCAGTTAATGAAGGTCGCTGCTGCCGTACTTGCTGTTGTCGCGACGATCATCGGGCTGCAGATCCACAACCTGAACTCGCTTAACAGAGCATATCAGGAAACCCTGTACAACCAGTCCCGGACTCTCGCCACGCAATCCCTTCAGAACCTGAGTAATTTTGACAGGCAACGGGCTATTGCGGATGCGATCGACGCGCTTCCAAGCTCCGAAAAAGATGAACGGCCGGTCACAACGGAAGCGGTCTACGCTCTGACAAAAGCCACCTACGCCTACCGTCGATCCGCTTTTGCCCAGACAAAAAGACGGTCGATGCAGTACGACATCATCAACTGCAGTATTACGCCGGAGCTTCACAGGATCGTGACAATGGACGATTTCGGCTGGATCCTTGTCCAGTCCGACAAGGGAGAGCGTATCTCAAACTGGCAGATCGACGGGAGCAGCTACACATATTATGGTTTTACGATCCAGGATGAATACACGATCCTCGCATGGAGAGGAGACAATTTATACAGCTATGCTTATGAAAACAACGAAAAGAACTGGGCTCTGAGGATCGACGACTCCATCGGCGTTTATGACGGGGTGGGAATCTACAGCACGGAACTGATCGACAGTTCCTCCTGCAGTGTTCTGACCGGTTCGCATGCTTCGATCGTCGACCTCAAAGACGGGACGATACGCAACAGACTCCTCGTTTCAGACATCATCGCAGCTCTCCTGTCCGATCCTGAAAACGATACTTTAAAAAAGGCAATAAATGATATGCCTGGCACAGATGCGCCCGATCTGGAGCTTTTGCGGCAGTGTATCACTCCCGATGGCGAAGTCATTCTTACCGGCAGCCTTCAGGTACCCGATAAGTCTTTCCGGCTCTGTATCGCCGTATGGAACCCGGAAACTGATGCGCTCCGGGCCTATGCCTACAATCTGCCTTCCTATTGCGCGGGACTTGAACTCGTGTCGGGAGACCGTCTGATCGCCGTTTCCGCGCCCAAGCCCTTTGACTTTGTAAATACCAGAGGCTTCATTGCCGGCTTTTTACAGACCATATTCGATACACTGGACATTTTCTGTTTTGACCTGAAAACAGGGGCGTTTCTATGGGAGTATGATACGGAAATGCCACAGAGCATTATGTTTCCCTCGATCCGGGCTATCGATGCAGTGGCAGAGAACGAACCTTCACTCGTCTCTGTCACATTTGAAGTGGATAATTATACATTTGATACCGATACAGGCAAGCTGTATTCAGCGGTCACTCTTCCGGACAGCATCGTTATGATCGATCAGATCAGCCGCGAGAGTTCCTCCTTCTACTGCTGCAACCACAAGCACTATAAGATCGACCACAGAAGCGGCGTGGTGACCGAGTCGAACGGGCTCGACCCTTTCCCTGAACAGGCGAAGTCCGCTTTCAGGACAGGAGACAGCATAGTCGCTATCTCCGGTGAAAATATGTACTGGTTTGAAGAGATCACCGACCGCGAAACGACCGGAAGTCTTCCTTTCGAGACGGATTTCGGTATGCTGACAACTGTCGACTGCGGGGGCGGCCGGATCGCGATGACCATAGAAAACAAGCTGACTGTCGTCGATCTGAAAAGTAAAGAAATACTGCTTACGGAGGACCTGAACAATGATGACCGGCATACGTACTGGTTATTGGAAGGCCCTCTCGCAGACCGTGAAGGAGCGCTCATGATCGGTTTCGATTACAATGCCAATAAGATCCATTTGATGGCATACGATTCCGAAAAAAACGCGACTTACGCGCTCTATGATTCCCCTCCTATTTCGCGCGGAGATATCTTTGAACAGACAAACTCGTCTTTGTCGGATTCCATCGTCTATTGCGGCGGAATGCTCTATCTGATCTCAGATTCTGAAAAGAATTCGATCCTGTATTATAATACGCAGACGGGAATGGAAGGGAAGATTGAAGTGACCGGTCTGCCCGGTTCCATGTATCTGGCAGGAGTGTACAACGATTTCGTGAACGGTCCTCGCGTTACGATACCGACGGTCACGATCTCGCCGGACGGTGAGTACCTGTTTTCTACTGTTTACGATCCCTCCGAATCCGTCATGAACGGCGCGGTGATCAGTCTGAAAACGGGCGAAGCCAGGCTCGTAAAACCTTTGTCCGACGTCACAGGAAGATCCCGTCATGTCGTTTTTAATGACGACCACAGCATGCTGGCTTTCAGCACGGATTATAACATCATCCTCACCCGCCGGGAATCCGATGAGCCGGTTTTGATTCCGGTCGACGGTCTCGCCATCGATTCCATGATCTGGTTCAACCATGAGCTGTATGTCGCTTTCAGCAATTCTCTCATCCGGTGTTACTCTGAACAGGGAGACCTGCTGTCGACGATCAAACTGGACGATCCGGCTAAGAACTATCTGGGAGCACTTACTTACTGGGTCCCTTTGACAGACCGCAGCCTTGGAGAGAACATGCTCATGTACGTAACGCGCAGCAACATGAGCCTCATCAGCAATGACCATAAAGCGACGACGCCTCTCCTGAGCGTCCCCCACTTCATAGGATGGAGCAGCGACAGCAATACACTGGTAACGATCTGTCCGGCGTCCGATTCGGACTCCACTGATGGCCCTGATAAGTATACCCTTTGGTTTTATCCTTATTACACATATAAGGAACTTATGAAAAAGGGAAAGCAGCAGCTTATGGAAATGCAATGAAATAAAACGCAGTGAATTGCGATAAAAAAACATAGTGAAAGGCCGGCTGAACTGCCGGCCTTCTTTTTATGGTTTTGTTTAGGTTTTATTTTTCTGTCTTCTCTTCGCCCTTCTTCGCCATGGCCTTGGAATTGACCTTGATACGCAGGTGCGAACCCTCGCCGCATTTGCCCTTCTCGTCGTTCACTTCCAGATCGAACCACATCTTTCTGCGCTCAATGGAGCGGAGGGTTGCTGTTGCGGTGACCTTCATTCCCACCGGCGTAGGCGCCAGGTGGCGGCAGTGGATCTCCGCGCCGACCGTTGTCTCGCCTTCGTCCAGATATTCTTTCGCAAGTTCCAGCGCGCAGGCTTCCATCAGAGCTACCATATTCGGTGTGGAGAGGATCTTCGAACCCGCGCTGCCGATCCTCTTAGCAGTCATCTCATCTGTTACTTCCCATGTCAGGGAGTGCTGTGTTGGCTTGTTTTCTGCATTGATCTCAGACATGTAAGAACCTCCTGATCGCATACATCCTAATGTTATCCCGATCATAAAAAACAGACAGATTAAGCGCCCCTGTTTCATGATCTTATTGCCATTATAGCATCTTCCGCGAAAGAATCACAGGCCTCGCGATGTACCCGCGGACGACTATGGTCGGCCGGGGTTTTACGCGCCGTTTCGATAAAGCGCCTCATTTCTCCGGCACAGGTCCGTAAGAAAACTGGAGCTCCTCCGGCACGTGATGCTTATCACCGATAAACCTGATCTCCGGCTTTCCGTCCTCATCGATCTCCACGCAGCAGACACTGACGTTATACAGAAGGATCCTCTGCGTCTTCTCCGCAGGGATCCCTGCGGCAAAGTTCAAAAACGACTGGATCGCCGTCCCATGAGAGGCAATGACGATCGTCTCTCCCGGGTGCTCCGCACAGAGCTTCAGAATGCCGTCCCGCATCCTCTCGTACACCTGAATCAGCGTTTCTCCGCCGGGCGCTGCAGCGTGGCCGCGGTCCTCATCCCGGATATACATCCTGTAAAACTCAGGATACACTTCCCTGATCTCTTCCATGGTCCACCCGTCGATCTCGCCGAAGTCGATCTCGATCACAGAAGGGTCGACAAGGACCGGTACCTCATGGTCCTGAGATGCCAGACAGTATATGAGCGTCTTTCTCGCCCTCTGTAAGGGGCTCGTCACTCCGAGGTCCACATGGATATCTTTAAAATACTCCATGAGACACGCGCCCTGCCTCTCTCCCACTTCGTCCAACGGAATATCCGCCCTTCCCTGATAGCGCAGTGCCTGGTTCCAGGCTGTCGTGCCGTGGCGGACGAGATAAACGGTCGTCACTTTTTTGTGCTGATCAGAATTTCTCGTGGTCATAGTATTGTACCTCTCTCAACGATCTGTAATCTAAATAGTATCGAAACCACAAAAAAACTGCAAGCCTAATGAATAACTTCATCATGGCTTGCAGTCCTATTCCTTCTGCTAAGGCTCGCAGCGCCGCGTGCGGGTTTCCTGAAAGGCAGCGATCTTCCCGCACGCATGTGCATCATAGAAATTCTTTCACTGACTTGCAGACGCCTTTTCCGTCAAGCCCGTACTTCTCAAGAAGGGCAGCTGCCGGTCCGGATTCTCCGAACACATTGTACATACCGATTCTCTTCACGGGAACAGGACAGCTCTCGCAAAGCGCTTCGCATGCAGCACCGCCCAAGCCTCCGATCACGGAGTGCTCTTCCACTGTGACGATTCTTCCCGTTTCCTTTGCGGCGCGTAATACGAGCTCTTTGTCCAGAGGCTTAATGGTGTGTATATTGATCACCATAGCATCAATGCCGTCTGCCGCGAGTATCCGTATGGAATATGAACCGGAATTGATCGTGCGCAGGACCACCGGCCCTGTTAAGTGAGTGATGCCTCCCCGAGCGAGCAGAGCTCGATACGGGGCTTCCTGGTCTTTAGGACCGGGATTTCCATTGCCTGCTGATACGGCTCCGGCTTAGTGCCTT
>CACXMK010000026.1 GCA_902768735.1 uncultured Lachnospiraceae bacterium
CTTTTTTTGTTGATCAACGCGTTTGCATTGACAACTTGGCGGGGCGCTGGGTACAGGAACCAATTCTAAAAATACCGCAGGTGTACCCAAAACCACGGAAATACAGCGAAATCTCAGGAGAACAAGTATTAAAAAAAGGCTGCTGTACCCAACCACCCAAGAGAGGAGTCCGTCCCCGACCTCTGAGGTAGAGAGCTGGCATACTGACATGCGCAAAATTTACAAGCCCTTAAATGGAACAATCATTTCATTGCCAGAACGGCAGAAAGGGCATGCACATGGAAGAAACACAAGAGATTAACGCGCAGACCATCGGAAAGAACATTGGAAGGATCCGGCAGGAACACGGAGAAACGCAGCAGCAGCTCGGCGCATTTCTGGGATACGGAGCGACGACGATCGCTAACTACGAGAGCGGATACAGGCTGCCTGACCTGGTAACTTTCTTTCGGATCGTTCAGCATTACGGGGCAACTCTCGAAGATTTCACAAAGCCTTAGTTCTCCCCGACCTCTGGGGTAGAGAACCACCTCCAGGGTGGTTTTCTGCATCCCTACCCCAGAGGTAGAGAAACGCATCCCACCCAACTTCACGAATCGTGAATATCCACACGAACAAGGATTGCTATACTTGTTTAGCAACACACAGATTTGCAAGCGAAGGAGAACGAAATGAAAAAGATCGCTTTAGTCATCATCGCCGGATTGATTGCCGTCTCGCTGTTCAACTGCGGAAAGTCCCAGCCAAAGCGCGAGGAGCAAAGGAAAGAGACGGAGACTGCTGTAACGGATGTAAAACAGGAAACAGTTCAAAACACAGAAGCCCAAAAAGACGTCGAACCCGAATCCGAAGACGAACAGGAGCCTGCCCCCGAAGAACAATATGAAGAAGAGGCTGATGAGGAACCCGAGGATGCCCTTGAAGAGGACGGGATCTCACCCGAGTTCAAGGAGGCGATGGACAGCTACGAGGCATTCTTTGACGAATACGTCGAGTTTATGAAGACCTATGCCGACTCTGACAACCCCACGGCTTTGCTGATGGAGTACGTCGAGTACGTGGAAAAATACACAGACGCCATGGAAAAGCTGGATAAGATCGAAGAGGAAGATCTCACGACAGAAGAGGAAGCCTACTACATCGCAACAATGGCAAGGATCCAGCAGAAACTGCTGGAAGTCCAATGACCGACAACGCGCAGCAATTCACGACGCAAACGAAAACTGCCACCAGATCAAAAATCTGGTGGCAGTTATTTTTTCGCTTTGGCCATTTTCAGCACCATTGGGCAGGGCTGATTGTGGCTGGAGCCGGCTTTGCGCGGGGCAGATGCCTGCGCGCAAGCGTCCTGGCACATGCAAAGCTGCTGCAGAAATCCCGACCGCAATCCCGAATCCGGAGTGTTTATCACAAGGCTCCGATCACGAGGCCTTGATCACGAAGCCCGGATCGCACAGCACCGGTCACGAGGTGACGGTCGCGATTCCCCGGCCCCGCATTCCGTCCAGCACCTCGGTGACGTTGATCATCGGCTCATACGCCTTCGGGGAGAAGAGCGAATCCGCGACGACGACCAGGGCTTCCGCGAAGCATGCATACGCGAAGACCGGCGAAACACAGGAAAGCAGTGTCAGCGCAACAAGTGAATAGGTAAAGAAGTCTTCTTTGGTTCTCATAATAACAAGTTCTCCTCTCTTAGCCACACCAAAAATGGCTCATTTACACGTGTCTGATAAAGTGGTCAGCATGGTTTTGTCAGATCAGACAATCGGATAAACGGGTTACTAACAAGGCCTTGTTATTGTGATTTAAGGCTATCATCTTGCAATACATTAGTCAAACAAATATAATTAATATATATATTAGAAAAGCTAATACAAAAACGCCGCCGCAACCGCCGCCGCGCCAAAACACAGAAAAAAGGAAATGATATGAACAGATATGAAGTCTTTCTGCGGGTGATCGACCTGAACAGTATCACCAAAGCAGCGCAGGAAACGGGCTACACCCAATCCGCAGTCAGCCAGATGATCCAGAGCCTGGAAAAGGAACTGCAGCTGACGCTCATCACCAGGTCCCGCAACGGGATCGGGCTGACTCACGAAGGCGCGCAGATGCTCCCTTACATCACGCGTCTCGTCAACGAATACCGCGTGATGCTCGACAAGGACCACGAACTGCTCGGCCTCGAAGGCGGCCTGATCCGGATCGGCACGCTGTCGTCCTACTCCTCGCAGTGGCTCCCTTCTGTCATCAAGGACTTTCAGGCCCTGTATCCGGGTGTCCGCTTCCGTATGCGCCAGGGGGACTACACCACCGTACCGGAGTATATACGACATGGGGAGGTGGATTTTGGCTTCGTAAATCCCGATGCCAAAACAGTGAGAGGCCTGGAAACGGTTACCATCACAGAAGGGGGGCACTCCGCTATTCTTCCAAAAGGGCACAGGTTCGCGGGGAAGCAGGTGGTCTCGCTTGAGGAGCTGGCAGAGGAACCGTATATCCAGCTGGAGACCGGCGAGCTGTCCGAGCCCATCGAGGCATTCCGCGAGCTGGGTCTCGAGCCGGACATCGAGCTGCGTATGCACGACAATTTCTCCGTCTGCGCAATGGTCGAGGCGGGCATCGGCGTCTCCATCATGCCGGACCTTGCGCTGCAAAATATGCGATATGATATGGTGACCCTGCCGACGATCCCGGAGGTAAAAAGAAAAGTTGCTTTCGCGATGAAAAAGAAAGAAATGCTCCCCATCGCGAGCCGGCGCTTCATCGACTTTTTTATGAAGAGCAATGTCTATGGAGGCCAGACATGATCTATATCACAGGTGATACGCACGCAGATTTCAGGCGATTCAAAACAACTGCTTTCCCCGAACAGAAAGAAATGACGAAGGAGGATTACGTCATCATCCTCGGCGATTTCGGCGGGATCTGGAGCACCGATCCGCAGAACCGCGAAGAGAATTACTGGCTGGACTGGCTGGAAGAGAAGAATTTTACGACGCTGTTCATAGACGGAAACCATGAGAACTTTGACCGGCTTGACGCGCTCCCGGTCCGCGAGTGGAACGGCGGAAAGGTGCACGAGATCCGGCCTTCCATCCTGCACCTCATGCGGGGGCAGATTTTCCGCATCGACGGGAAATCCTTCTTCACCTTCGGCGGTGCCCGGAGCTACGACATCCGTGACGGGGTCTTCGAACCCGGCGACCCCAGGCTTTTTCACATCCAAAAGATGCGCGCAAAAGGCGACCCCGCCTACCTTAACCTCCTGTACCGCATCAACCGCGTGAGCTGGTGGCCCCAGGAAATGCCTGCCAAAACACAGATGCAGGAAGGCACCATGAACCTGCAGAAAGCAGGGTGGAATGTGGACTATGTTTTGACACATTGCCTGCCATCCAGCTTACATCGCAGCGTGAGCGGCGGGCTGTTCAAGACGAACGAGCTGACGGATTACCTGGATTATGTCCGGGAGATGTGCACGTACCGGGCGTGGTTATGCGGGCACTATCACTGGGACCGGGACCTCAACGAGCGGGAAAAGGTGGTTTACGAGAGGATTCTGAGGGTGGAGAAACGGCCATAAAAAACCCAGGCGGCCTTACAAGGCAGCCTGGGTTTTCGTTTACACTCCTAATCGGTTTTACTCGCCCTCAGCGTAGTGGAACGCCAGCGGTCCGTAGCTTACGGTCACCGTGCCGTTCGCCTTCTCTTTGGTTATCGAGCACAGCTTTCCAATCGTCTCGCCGGCCACAAGGTAATACATGATCCCCAGAAGGGGCACAAAACACAAAAGCCACATGTTGTTGCAGATGGGGTCTGCACAGTCGGTATTCCATCCGTGTTCGGCCACAGTGCCTTTGTACTTGTGCCAGATCAGCACCAGATACAGAGCCATCGCCGCGCCCAACACCACATTGCAAATCAAAACGGTTGCCAGAATTCTCATAGCTTGCTCCTTTCGAAAACAGATTAGAGGTTACTAGGAAAGTGGTGCTTCCCATCATATAACGACTGCAAATTCTGCGCAAGTATTATGTGAGGGAATGTGTTCGCGTTTGTGAACGCGCTTACGCAAAACGACCTCTGGGGTCATTTTGTCGCTCCTCTACCTCTGGGGTAGAGAACAGCATGCGGCCTCGATCTGCCCCGCTCCACCCCAGAGGTGGAGATTTTCTTTTTCCTCTGCCATAGGGTATAATAAAAACATACCTTGATAAACCTTTTAGGTGATGTATGCCATTAGGCTGGATGTGTGAAAGGGGAGCGACCATGGCAAACGAAAAAACCCAGAAGCAGCTTATTTTTGATCCGATGTTTGCGAAGAACATCAAGGACACCTGCGCGAACAACCCGCCGGAGGGATCAACATCGAAACACTTCAGCGTCGTCGAGCAATCGGATTACGGCGTGCTTATGTATCCGGCCGACAAGGAAGCTCAGGCACTGGAAGTGCTCTTCATCGCAGCCGGAAGAGCCTGGCACGAGGCGAAGGGAAAGATCTGACTACAAGAAATACTCTGAACATGACAAAATACCCGGCCCACGGAAATAAACCGCTGGCCGGGATTTTTTGACATTTGCCCTTATCCGTCATGAAAACGTCAACCCGTTGTCACCCCGCCCGCCCGCGCGTATAATAGAACCAAATTGCGATAAAAGAGGTGAATCAACAAATGGAATTATTACACGGTTCCCCCGCCGACATGACGGGGCGAAGCGACAGAGAGATCAGGACCTACGCGCTGCTGGACAGCCTGGGCGTTGCGTTCGACCGCACGGACCATCCGGACCAGCCGGCGACGTCGATGGAAGTCTGCGCCGAGGTCGACGCGATCCTGCAGGTCCACATCTGCAAGAACCTGTTCCTGTGCAACCGCCAGAAGACGAACTTCTACCTGCTCATCATGCCGGGCGACAAGCCCTTTAAGACCAAGGAATTGTCGGGGCAAATGGGCATCAGCCGCCTGTCTTTTGGCGAAGAAGCGTTCATGAAGAAGTTCCTGGACCTGCACCCGGGCAGCGTCTCCGTGCTCGGCCTCATGAACGACAAGGAGCACCGCGTGACGCTGGTGATCGACGAAGACGTGCTCAAAGAGGAGATGTTCGGCTGCCACCCGTGCGAGAACACGAGCTCGATCAGGTTTTTGACAAAGGACCTGACGGACGTGATCCTGCCCGCGCTCGGCATCGAGCCGGTGATCGTGCGTCTTTGCGGCTATTAAGGAGGTTGGAGCGATGAGAAGATCCATAGCGTTTATATCAATACTGATCCTGGCTGTTTTCGCGGTAACGGCATGCGCGCATACGAGCCAAAACACAGAGGCCACTAAACCCGCCGCGGAAGCGACCGAGGCACCCGCCCCCGCCGCGGAAGCGACCGAGGCGCCCACCCCCGCCGCGGAAGCAGGTAATGAGACCACCCCCGCCGCGGAAGCGGCTGAAGCACCCACCCCCGCCGCGGAAGCGACCGAGGCGCCCGCCCCCGCCGCGGAGAAGGCCGATGCAACAGAGGAGACCGAGATGAATGAGACGACCGGCACATTCGAGGCAGTCTACCTCGGCGTCCTGAATTACGGCGCGGAGGAGACCAACAAGGACAATAAGGACGACTTTTCCTACCGCTTCGAGATCGACGGAGGGGAGCGGATCTTCAAAGTCGACAACGGCACGAAGAACGCAGAAGGAAAGTATGACTATACTATCCAGAACTCCCTGAAGGAAGGCTACGCCTACACTATTACAGTGGAAGACGGCAAGGTGGTAGCGACCCAGGAAACCGAGGCGGCCCAAGCCGCCTTCACACCCGTCGTGCAGGGCACGCCGGGCGAAAAGACCCTCGCCAATTTCCTGAGGACCGCGCTGGAGCCCGTCGGCACGACGCTGTATATTTACGGCGGCGGCTGGGACTGGCAGGACGAGGGCTCGGCTGTGCAAGCCAGGATGTTTGGGGTATCGCCTGACTGGGTCCGGTTTTTTGGCAGCAAGGACGAAAACTACACGTTCAAGGCAAAAGACGGAAACGACGCCTTAAAGGACCCCGCGACCAGCTACTATCCGTACGGCGGCTACAATGAATACTATTACGCGGGGCTCGACTGCTCGGGCTTTGTCGGCTGGGCGCTGTACAACACGATGGAGACAGAGGAGCTGCAGGAAGGCTACGTGGGCGGGGCGACCGGCTTCGCGAAGCGCCTCGCGGCGAAAGGCTGGGGGACGTGGACCCAGGATATCAAGGCGCCTGACGGGCAGAACGGCTACGAGATGAAGCCCGGGGATATCATGAGCATCAACGGGCATGTCTGGGTATCGCTCGGGACCTGTGAGGACGGAAGCGTCGTGATCATTCACTCCACGCCTTCGAAGAGCCGGGCGGGGGCGCGCTGGCGGATCCGGACGGGCTGCAAAAGATGCGGCCGGAGGAAGTGCTGGAGTTTTTGTTTGAATAAGAATGCCAAAGGGTCTGTCCCTTTGACGCAGTATCAGGAAAGGAGCCCGCAATGCTGCAACAGGTCATCAGTCAATCCATCATCCCGATCTTGATCGGAGTCGTGTTTCTGTTTTTTGCCATCCGCGTCCTTGTCTTTAAGGACACCTGGATGATGCGCGGCAGGAACAAGCCGGAACCCAAAGACAAAGAAGGGTTTTGCAAAGAAGCCGGAATGATCCTTCTGTTTTCCTCGGTCGCCGCCTTTGCGGTGGCTGTTCTGGAGGTCATCGACCCGTTTGCGGGATTTACGGCGATCATCCTTTGGGCGATCGTGATGACCTCGCTCTGGAAGAAGATCAATGACAAGTATTATTAAAAGGCGCGTAAAACCCCGGCCGGCCATAGTCGTCCGCGGGTACATTATTGAATGTTGATTAAGGTTTCCATCGCCATATTTTGATAAATCGTTATATAATAAATGCCAGATTGCGAAACTCGGATCGGTGACGGAGCGCTACGATCCTTTGATTACATCACGAAAGCCGTGTGAACGGTTTTTCTTTGAAACATAATTTTGAGCGCTCCAGAATGGAGGAGAATGTGAAGTCGTTTCAGTACACGGTCAAGAATCCTTTGGGAATTCACGCAAGGCCCGCAGCACTGCTCGCGCAGGCTTGCACGAACTTTAAGAGCTCGGTGATCATTGAATGCAACGGGAACACCGCTTCCGGAAATAATGTTCTTCAGATCCTGGCGCTGCACGCGGCGAAGGGCTCCGTGCTGAGCTTTACGGTAGATGGGATCGATGAGGAAGGTGCCGTCGCAAAGATCGAGGAAGTCCTTATGGAGCTCTCCCCTAAGGCAAAAAAGAGAGAGGTCCTGCGGGTTGCGTTTTTTGGCACAAAAGACTACGACCGGATCTTCTTCAGCGAGCTCTCGAGGGATAAAGGCGAGGGGACATACAACGTCGACATCAAATACTACAGCAGCCGGTTGACGGTAGAGTCTGCTTCGCTGGCCAAGGGCTATGACGCGGTGTGCATCTTCGTTAACGACGAGGCGCCCCGCGAGGTCATAGAGATCCTTAGCGAGTGCGGCGTCAAGCTGATCCTCCTTCGGTGCGCCGGATTCAACAATGTTGACGTCAAGGCGGCTGCGGAATACGGGATCACGGTGATGCGCGTACCTGCCTATTCGCCTTACGCTGTGGCGGAACACGCGATGACGATCCTCCAGGCAGCCAACCGCCGCATTCACAAGTCCTATATCAAAGTCAAGGACAACAACTTCGCCCTCAGCGGGCTCCTGGGCCTTGACCTGCACAACAAAGTCGCCGGTATCATGGGAACAGGAAGGATCGGCCAGATCATGGCGAACATCTGCAAGGGCTACGGGATGACCGTGCTCGGATGGGACGCGTTTCCGAACAAGGCGCTGGAAGAGCAGGGCCTTCTCAAATATGTCACGAAGGAAGAGCTTCTGAGAAAGTCCGACCTGATCTCACTGCACGCGCCGCTCGTCATGGGACCGAACGGAACGTATCACCTGATCGACGACGAAGCGATCAGCATCATGAAGGACAAGGTGATGCTGGTCAATACATCCCGCGGACCGCTCATTGACGCGGAGGCGCTGATCAGAGGCCTCAAAGCCGACAAATTCCACTGCGTGGCGCTCGATGTTTACGAGGGAGAGGATCCCAACGTATACAATGACCGCTCTGACGAGATGATCGACACGGATATCGTGGCGAGGCTCACCATGTTCCCGAACCTGATCCTGACGTCCCATCAGGCATTCTTCACAAGGGAGGCGCTGCAGGCGATCGCAGCCGTCACGATGGAGAATGCGCGAAACTTCAACGAAGGCCTTCCTTTTGGCGCGTCGGAAGTGAAGTGATGCGTCAAGGGGACAGACCCTTTGGCTCACTTGTGTTGTGCGCAATCAAACTGCGTCCAATCTGACAGCGAGACTCATCCCCGCAGACCCGGGCTGACAGCGAGACTCATCCCCGCAGACCCGGGCTGACAGCGAGACCATCCACAGTCTCATGGGAGTGCAACAATGAACAACCTTTACATCATGATAGGCTTTCCCGGCAGCGGCAAGTCGACATACGCAAAAAGCCTGCAGGCCACTCTGAAGGACGCCGTCATCCACTCGTCGGACCGCATCCGCAAAGAGCTTTACGGCGACGAGAACGAGCAGGGCATTCCCGCGGACGTCTTCAAGATCCTGAACCGCCGCGTGGTCGTCGATCTGCAGTGCGGCAGGGATGTGATCTACGACGCGACGAACCTCGGCAAAGAGCGCCGCGCCCACATCCTCGGCATTGTGTCAAAACACTGCCCGACCGCCCGCAAGATCGCCCTCTTTCTGGACATGAGCATCGCCGACTGCAAGAGAGCGAACGAAGCGCGCCAGAGGGTAGTGCCGGATTTCGTCTACGAAGAAATGCTGGGCATATACAGTTATCCGGAACTGGAAGAAGGCTTCGACCAGATCATCAACATCAAGCGGAGATGGATTCCCGGTCTTTCGGGCAGCGCCGCGCAGGGGGCGCAGGCCCCTGTTTCGAATAAACTGAGGTACGTTGGGGTCTTTTTTGACAGAGACGAGGTGTACGGGCGAGCGGCCGCCCGATTTGGAGACAACAGGCTGCCCCGTACCGCGCAGTATCCTCACGTGACATTCCTTTTCGCACCGCCCGGCGTTTACAAGTACTTGTTTGGCCGGAAGGCCATGTTCACGGTGGTCGGCTACGGAAACGACGGACTCAACGAAGGGCTGCTCGTTGATTGGAAGGATGGCGACGCCGAGCTTCGCGAACTCTTCGACCAGATCAAAGTACCGCACATCACACTTTCCCGCGGCGAATACAGTGAGTCGCTAAACACGCGGTATCTGGAGTTCGAGCCCGTGGAACCGTTTGTCATAGAGGGCGTCTTCGGCGGAGTGGTCAACACCGGAGAAGGCGCTTACTGTCAACTTTGAGACAAAGGATATGTCCCTCTGTCTCACAAAAAGAAGGAGAAAAGATGTCTAACACTGTCCGCCGCGCGGAGGAGCGCGACATCCCCGCAATCATGGAACTGCTCAAACAGGTCAACAAAGTCCACTACGACGGACGCCCCGACCTGTTCAAACTGGCGACAAAATACACAGCAGAGGAACTCAGCGCTATTTTGGCCAACGACCGGACGCCGGTTTTTGTCTGCACAGACGGCGAAGACCATGTGCTGGGGCATGGATTCTGCGTTATGCAGCGGCCCGAAAACACAAATCTGCTATGCGATATCCTGACACTGTATATCGATGACATTTGTGTCGATGAGAACGCGCGGGGGCAGCACGTGGGCAAATTGATCTATGAGCATATTCTCGCGTACGCGCGGCAGTGCGGCTGTTACAACGTCACACTGAATGTGTGGAGCTGCAATCCCGGTGCGATGAAATTCTATGAGAGTCTTGGGCTTGTGCCGTACAAGATCGGTATGGAGACAATTCTGTGAAATTGCGAGATGAGACGCCGTCTTATGCGATCTCACTGTACAAATTGAGCCAAAGGGTCTGTCCCTATGGCTCATCAGAGGGGCAGACCCCATGGCTCACCAGAGGTTCGACACATGGTAACGATCTCGTTTTTGACTGCCGAACTGCTTTTCACTGCGATCTGGCTGTTATCGAGAATTGTGGTGTGGAAACAGCAGGGGCAGACCAGATGGAAAAGAGAAGCTGTTTTGCTTCTGATGTATGTCAATATTGCAGTGATGATCCGCTTTGTGTTCTTCCCGCGGGCGCTGGTGAATGGGCACGTGCAGCCGCTGGTCTTTGACCCGGAGACGGCATTTCCGCCGCGGGTGAACTTCGTCCCGTTCGTCTTTCTCATGGATTACGACAATGTGCGGGACATCATCTGGAACACTGTCGGAAATATGGCATTGTTCATCCCGACCGGCATCGTGCTGCCGATCATCTACAAAAAGCCGGACAGCTTTTGGAAAGTGGTCGCGGCCGGCGCGCTGGTCTCGCTGTGCATCGAGATCCTTCAGCTGCCGTTTCCCTCGAGAGTCTCCGATGTGGACGACCTGATCCTGAACACACTGGGCGTCGCCGTCGGCTATGGAATCTATACAGCCGCCAATTTGCCAAAACACAGATCCAAGGAGGTAACAAAATGATCATAGACAACACGATCACAGACAACACGATCACAGACAACACGATCACAGACAACATGATCACAGACAACATGAAATGGACTAGAGAACCGGAAAGCTATAGCATCGAGGCTGACCGTGTTTTGATCACTACCAAGCCGAATACGGATCTTTGGCAGAGGACGTATTATCATTTTCGCAATGACAACGCGCCGGTGCTGCAGATGGAGACGGAAGAGAAGTTCTTTTCTTTCGTTGTCAGGACGGACTTTACCGACAGTCATCACCGCTTCGACCAGTGCGGCATCGTGATGTATCTCGACTCGGAGAACTGGCTCAAGGGCTCTGTCGAATATGAAAATGAGGAGTTCCAGCACCTTGGCTCGGTGGTCACCAACCACGGCTATTCAGACTGGGCGACGACGGCGATCCCTTCGGACGTGAAGATCATGTGGTACCGGTTCAGCAGGCGCGAGGACGACTATTGCATCGAGTGCTCGCAGGATGGCGAGAAGTTCTCCCAGATGCGGGTCTGCCATATGTGGGAAGGCGCCGGGAAGATCTGTTTTGGCATTTATGCGTGCAGCCCGGAGGATTCCAGCTTCACGGCGGTCTTCACAGACATGAAGATCACCGAATGCGCATGGAAAGCGCACGACGGGCAGCAGCCGGACGAGTAATGGCTTCGTAGTGAGCCAAAGGACCGGACCCTTTGGCACACTGCCGACTTTCCGCTGCAAATCCTGCGGATACGAGTGGATGCTGGCGCTGTAAGAATCCGTCTGAGAATATCAAAGAGGACGCTACTGCGTTCAATGGGAGGCAATTGGCGTATGGGAATACTGGAAGCTTATGACAAATACGGTACACCGGTGATCACACCGGACAAGGTCTACGATACAAAGATCAGGCATGCCGATACATGCATTGTTACCTTCTCGCATACGGTGCTGGAGAAGGTCCTGGAAGAATTCCCCTACGAGATTGCCGGACAATACGGGTCCGCAAATGGACTTAACAATGTCTACTACCTTCCTGAACAGGACGTCCTTTTCTTCATGACGGCGATCGGTGCGCCGGCGGCCGCCTGTGTTTTGCAGGAGGTGCAGTACCTCGGGGACGTGAAGAACTTCATTTACTTCGGGTCGTGCGGGCTGATCGGCGACATTGCGGGCGACAAAGTCATTGTGCCGACAGCTGCCTACCGGGAAGAGGGCTTTTCCTATCACTACGCGCCGCCTTCCGATTACATTGACATCGAGAACCACGATCTGGTCAAAAGAGTGCTGACCCGGCACAATATCCCCTGCATTTCCGGAAGGACCTGGACGACGGACGCCATCTACATGGAAACGGACAACAAAGTCAGGAAACGCAAAGAAGACGGGTGCCTCTGCGTAGAGATGGAGTCCTCGGCGCTGCAGGCCATCAGCTCCTACCTGGGCGTCAATCTGTATATCTTCTTCATCACCGGCGATATCGTGAGTGACGAGTGGGAGCGCGCTGACCTCGGCGGGCACAGGGAGCGGAACAAGCAGCTGCTGGCATTTGAGGCGGCGCTGCTGATCGCGGATGAGTTAAGAACCTCCGCTCCAATGCGGTGCTGAACCTCCGCCCCAATGCGGTGCTGAACCGCGTCTCAATGCGGTGCTGAAGCGCGTCCAACAAGCCCGCAATGGTGTCAGGTCACCCGGTATTGACCTGTGATAAGTGGAAATTTGGAAAGGAGCCTGTAAGCACTTATCAGGCGATGGAAGAGGTAAGTGGAAATCGAAAAATGCCCCTTCCGGCATCATGAATGACGAGGCCCCGCAGAATCAATTCTGCGGGGTCTCTTTTTTCTGTCTCGACAGAAGATTGTCCAGATACACTGATTTGAACTGCTTGCTGGCCAGCGCCTGCTTGAGGGGCGGGAGCTTTAAGATAGTGCCGAAGACGGCCGCCATGGCTCTGTGGTTCGCGAACGCCTGGTTGTCAAAAACCAGATTCTGCAGAGTCCCCTTTTCAATAGCCTGCAGAACGAAGCGGTGCGTGCTGTTGACCGGAGTGATGACCTCGATCGGCCGGCGCTGCAGGGTAATCGCCTTTGTTGGGCAGTTTCTGGCGCAGACGCCGCAGCCCAGGCAGATGGTCTCGTCGATGACGGGGCGCTTTTTTGCCACACCGGTCACTGGGGCAGCCTGTTCGGAGCCGGTCGCCGGGGCAGCCTGTTCGGAGCCGGTCACCGCAGCATCCTCCTCCATGGAAATGGCGAGGATAGGGCATACTTTCTCACATTTGCCGCAGGAGACGCAAGTATCCCGGTTGATATGGGGAAGATAATTGGTCGTCGCGATGGGCTGCATGGGGCTGAACCGGCGCACGGCCTCGAGCGCCTCGCAGCAGCAGCCGCAGCAGTTGCACATGAAGGCGGGATTCTCGCGAACGTTCTCGCCCATCTGGACCAGGTTATAGCCGTAGGACATCTCGAGGATCGACTTGGCCTCCGCCTTGTCGATCAGCCGCGCATAACCGCCGTGTTCGGCGAGAGACCGCGCGACATTGCCGAAAGTCAGACAGGTCTCCATGGGGGCGCCGAGCTTGCAGGGCGTCCCCAGATGGTACATCTTGTGGCGGCAGAAGCAGGTGCCGACGCCGATGAAATCTGCCTCCTCAATGATGTGGGTCGCCCGCTCGTAGTCCAGGATGTGGTTGGTCTTTTCCGTCATGAGGACGGATTCGTTGACAAAGACCCGCCCGAGTTTGGTGTCCATGCCAAGAAACAGGTCCTTGATGAAATCTTCCTCCACATTGATGTACTGGTAGAAGAGCTCGCTCAGGTATTTCTGGTCGATGTCGCCCCTTGTGCGCATGAGGGAGAACTCGAAAAAGCCGATCATCGGAGGCGGCAGGACGAACTTGCGCACGCCGCGGTCATAGGAGTCGACGAGAAGCCCCTTTTCGCATAGGTGGTCGAGGAGCTTTTCCGCCTTGGCTTCCGATGTGCCCCAGAGCTGCGCGGCTTTTTTCAGGGTGAAGGGCCTGATCGGGAGCTTGGCGACCCACTTGGCCTCTTTTTCCGTGAAGAGGACGCCTAGGATCTTGGTGAGCGTTTCCGAGGACGGCGCGCCCTGCGTGAACCAGTTGAGCCTGTCTTCCAGATTCTTATATGCATCTCTCGATGTAAGATGTCCCATACATTGACCTCCTTGCAAATTGTTGGGGGTTATGACCGCCGGAGGGGTCAAATGACCTCTGAGGTCATTTTTCCCGCGAAGCCCCGGCCGACGAAGTAGACCGCAGGTACATCACTGTTCATCATTCCTCCGGAGCGTCTGCATAACGCTCCCGAAACCACCTGGACCGCGCTGTGACGTACGTCGCAAGGTTCGCGACGTAATGATCCCAATCGGTCCGTGCATCTGTCGTAGCCAGATAGTGTTGCTCATACTCTCCTGACCCCAAAGTCGTGCCCTCCCAGTATATGTGATCGTTACAGATGCTGTTTAAGTACGCGCTTTTGCTTTGGTCGGGAGCGGCCTGAGTGAGGTCGATGACCTTGATATGGTTCATCCTTGCGGAAGCGGCAATCTCATCCGCCAGGTCCGGCACGACATCGGGCAGCTCCTCGAAGGCAGAGCGGCACAACTTGTACTGGCGCAATACCTCTTCCATGAAATCATCATGTTTGCCGAGATTCTTGTAAATGGAGGTCTTGTACTCCCGGACATTGGGGATAAAATCGCCCTCCCCGCTCCTCCGGTCGCCATGCTCCTGGTCATCTGCGTCGCCGAGACCGGGATTCTGATGCGTTGACCCCAGGGCATTGTCAAGGTCCCATATGGGGCCGGCGACCAGCTTATCGTCATCGCCCTGCCCGTCGCGGCGGAACAGGATACTGCCCGCGCAGATGTCGTAGCTTTTGACATATTCATGCACAAGGTACATTCTGGCAAAGCTCTCCGAATCGATATAATCCGTATAGTGTTTCCCCTTGGCGTTAAAGCCGTCATCCGACAGGATCGCATCCAGGGCGTCCTGAAGCCATTCCCGGATCTCCCTGACAGCCTCCTCCTCACTTCTGTCTGCCAAAACACTGCTGCCAATCTTTTTAACCGTGATCCGGTTAAAACGCGAGATCCCGCTGTCGGCTTCCATGAGGCCTTCGAGGGAAAACTGGGGGTCGCCGTCGGGCGGCTCCTGGTAGTTGTCCTGTTCGACCATATAGCCTTCATCGGAGACGAAAGAATCTGTTTTGGGTGTGACGGTATAGCACCCCAGGTACTCGCCATTCATCCAGACGTCCGCCGAGGAGGTGTCCTGACCGATCCCCATCTCGTGAGCGAGAGAAAACCCCACCCGGTTGCACAGCAGGCTGTGGTCAAAAACTTCAGCGAGAAAGCTCCACGACTTTGTCTCCGGAGAATCGATGCCCGGAAAGTGAATCCTGCTCTCCAGGGTAACATTGTAGGGACGCTTGTCCTTCGCCTTTTTCCACGTCACATTGCCGCGGCCCTTGATCTTGGACAAAGTGTACCAGTTCCCACCGATCGAAATCCGGCCCGAGCAGGAGGTCTCGTGTGCTTCGTCATCGTTCATGGCAGCGATAGTTCCATTGTTCTCATCGATCTCGATAAAAACAGGCTGCACGTTTGCGGAGCCCCGGTAAGTTGCGAGGGAAATCGCCGCGGAGGGCGCCCCGGGCGAAGCAGGCTCACCTGGCGCAGTGGGCCGGCTGTCCGCGGAGGGCTCCCCGGACGCAGTGGGCCGGCTGCCAGCGGAGGGCTCCCCGCTTTCAATAAAGGCAATTGTCTCGCTGACCGTATTGAGGTTGCCGGCAGCGGAGGATGGTATGGGACATGCGCCGCTGTCATACGCTACGCCGTCGATGACGGCCTGCATGTCGCCGTCCCATGAAAGATAGCATGCTTCGGGATCCGCGTTGCCGGGCAGATAGAGCTGATATGTATGATCGGGTTCAGATGCGCCGTTCTCATGTACAGCCCTGAAGACATCGATCCTCGCCGGAATGCCGTTCGCCTCCGCCGGCTCCACCCACAATGCAGCAGGTGCGGCAACCGCAATACTTACAGTACTTATTTGAGGCTCAGGATCAGCGCTGTCCGCGGAGTTTAACAAACTCCCATCGCTCACAGAGGGACTGCCCGCCGCGCATGCCGCAAGCACAAAAAGGGACAGAAGCAGAGCCGGTACGACCGAAAAAGCAGTGTTTTGCCCCGATTTCCTGATCTTTCCCATGATCGTGATGCTCCTCCTTCACGTCCTTTACGTCAAAGGAACGGTTCCTTCGACGCATTGTGTACAATTGATCCGGCCGGAGATGCCGGTACCTGACTGCTATTATACTCGTTTTGGCTGCGGATTTCATCCTGCTGAGGTGGCGCCGCGCGGAACATGTCATCTGGAGCAGGCGACCTGCCCCCCATTGCGAAATTGATTACAACGATCGTCTACTTCCGCGGCTGATGGAGAAAGAAGATCCCGACGTTCGGGGACAGTTAAATTTGTCACGCCATTGTCTTTGCACTTCGAAAGTGTTATGATTCAAACGATCCCACCTGAAGGAAAAGGAACTGCCTGATCCCAAAGCCGGAACGGATAATGTGTCTTTCTGCGCCTTTTGGCAAGAAAGTCTGTTGGTCTGTTCAGCCTGTCCTTTTTTAGGGGCAGGCTTTTTTTTGTCTGGACAATAAACGATCCGGGAACAGGGCGCGCGCTATGCGCCGGCCAAAACACAGAAGTATTGAACGCCTGCCCAAATACCGGGTCACCATATACCGGCGGCAGCCGGACTACGAATGGAGCACCGAACCGAACATGAAAGCGATTTTTAATAGCATCGACAGGCTGGCGAAGACCGGCGACCTGCCGGACGAGGAACTTCTCGCGCTCATCACGACCGGGGACAAGGAAGCGGTCGGCCGGCTTTCTGCACGGGCACGGGAGGTCCGGGAGAAGGTATACGGCAGATCAGTGTATATCCGCGGTCTGATCGAATTCTCCAGCTATTGCAAAAATGACTGCTACTACTGCGGCCTCCGCCGAAGCAACCGAAGCGCCGAACGTTACCGGCTGACACCTGAGGACATCCTATCCTGCTGCGCGCAGGGGTTTGATCTGGGTTTCCGTACTTTCGTCCTTCAGGGCGGGGAAGATCCCTTCTTTATCGATGAGCGGATGACAGCGCTGGTAAGGCAGATCAAAGAGCGGTTCCCGGAATGTGCCGTTACACTTTCACTGGGCGAGCGGGAAAGGGAATCCTATCAGGCACTCTTTGATGCCGGCGCCGACCGCTATCTTCTTCGCCATGAGACGGCGGACAAAGAACACTATGAGAAGCTGCACCCGGCGGAAATGTCTTATGAACACCGCATGAAATGCCTCCGCGACCTGCGCGGGATCGGCTATCAGGTGGGCTGCGGCATGATGGTCGGCTCTCCGTTCCAAAGACCGGAGCATCTTTTGAAAGACCTGCGCTTTTTACAGTCGTTCCGCCCGGAGATGGTGGGAATCGGCCCTTTCATTCCACAGAAGGACACTCCCTTCGGTGACCGGACAAGCGGAGGAGCCGGTGATACGCTCCTCCTGCTCTCGATCATTCGGCTCCTTCTGCCGCAGGTGCTGCTTCCGGCTACCACGGCGCTCGGAACGATCGATCCGATGGGGCGGGAAAAAGGCCTTCAGGCAGGCGCGAACGTGATCATGCCCAACCTTTCGCCCGTCAGCGTCCGCAAAAAATACCTATTGTACGACAACAAGATCTGCACCGGCGAAGAGGCGGCCGAGTGCGTGCAGAGCCTGCGGGACCGCGTCGCCCGCGCGGGATACGAAATCGTCGTGAGCCGGGGCGACCACCCTTCCCGGCAGTGAAAGGAGAACTATGGCGAACGATATGAACAATACCCCCTCCGCGAACAGGGTGCACATCGGCTTTTTCGGCCGCCGCAATGCGGGAAAATCCAGTCTCGTCAATGCGGTGACAGGCCAGAATCTCGCGATCGTCTCGGACGTGCTCGGCACGACTACGGATCCCGTGAGCAAAGCCATGGAACTGCTCCCGCTCGGCCCGGTCGTGATCATTGACACACCCGGAATCGACGACGAGGGCGAGCTCGGGAGCCTCCGTGTCAAACGTTCCTACCAGATGCTGAACAAGACGGACGTCGCGATCCTGGTCGTGGACGCATGTCTGGGCATACAGCCCGAGGACGAAGCTCTTCTTGCGCGCATCCGCCTCAAACAGATCCCGTATTTGGTCGTCTACACCAAGAGCGATCTGTCCAAAGAGAGTCCGGCTCAGGCTGAGAACACCATGTACGTCAGCGCCAGGACCGGGGAGCGGATCTATGAATTAAAGGAAAAGATCGCTTCCCTCGCCAGGCATCTGGACAATGAGAAAAAGATCATTTCCGACCTCCTCTCCCCGGAAGAGATCGTGATCCTTGTGACGCCCATCGACGCCTCCGCCCCGAAAGGGCGCATGATCCTGCCGCAGGTGCAGACCATCCGCGACATTCTGGACGTGCACGCCGCCGCGCTTGTCACCCAGACGGAGGAGCTTCCCGCCATGCTGCGTGCGCTCGAAAAACAGCCTTTCGCGGTCGTGACCGATTCGCAGGCGTTCCATCAGGTGATGGAGATCGTGCCGGACGAGATCCCGCTCACGTCGTTCTCTATTTTGATGGCGAGGTGGAAGGGGATCCTGGAGACGGCGGCAAAGGGCGCTTTTAAGGCAGAAGAGCTCCGGGACGGCGACCTGGTCCTGATCTCGGAAGGGTGTACCCATCACAGGCAGTGCGAGGACATCGGGACCGTAAAGCTCCCCGGCTGGATCCGGAAGTTCACCGGGAAGGAGCTGCGGTTCGCTTTCACATCGGGGACGGAGTTCCCGGACGACCTGTCGGATTACGCGCTGGTGGTGCACTGCGGCGGCTGTATGCTGAACGAGCGGGAGATGCGGTACCGCATGAAGTGCGCTGTCGACCAGGGCGTGCCGTTCACCAATTACGGAACGCTGATCGCGCATATGAACGGGATCCTGAAGCGGTCCCTCTCACTGTTCCCGGGGATACTGAGTGACTTATGATCCACAAAATACACAACAAACTGAAACCATGGTACGTGGTGCTGCTCCTTCTCATTCTCTGGTGGATGGCGTCAAAAGCCCGGGTCTGGAACAGCTATCTGCTGCCGCCGCCGGAAAAAGTCTTCGCGACGTTCCTGTCTATGCTGCGGAGCGGAGAGATCCAAAAAAGCACTGCCGTCAGTCTCAGGCGAGTCCTTACAGGATTTTCCCTGTCTTTTGTCCTTGCGTTCATAGGCGGTCTCATCGCAGCCTACGCGCCGGGATTTGCCGGATACTTCCGGTATCTGGGGAATTTCTTCAGGAATGTACCGCCGCTGGCGCTGATCTCTCTTTTGATCCTGTGGTTCGGGCTGGGGGAGCTGCCGAAACTGATCATTATCGTGCTGGCTTCGTTCTTCCCTATGCTGATGAACATCGCGTCGGGATTTGTGCGGTGCGACAAGGGGCTGCTCGAAGTCGGCCAGAGCCTTGGGCTTTCCGGCATTAAGCAGTTCTTCCGGATCCGGCTGCCCTCGTCGCGGTTGGATATCCTGACCGGGATACGCATCGGTCTCGGGTATGCCTGGCGGGCGCTGATCGGCGCGGAAATGTTCGCTGCGGCGTCAGGCCTGGGATACACGATCGTGTTCGCACAGCAGATGTCGCGCTCCGACAAGGTCTTTATAGGGATCTTCCTGATCGGGATCATCGGTTCCGTCACGGATGCTGTCCTGCAGAAGGCGATCGACCGGCTGGGAAGGCCGTCCGGGAAAGCACCGGAAGTACCTGAAGAGAGTGCATGTGAAGCGTACCGGGACAGCGAACCGGAAGGGCTCCGGGAAAGCGAACCGGAAGGGCTCCGGGACAGCGAACCGGAAGCGCACCGGGATACAGCGTTCTTTTCATCCGCAGACGCAAAGCGCGGGACTTTACGTCCCAGGGTCTGGGCAGTGAAATCCCCCAAGACGGATGAAGCAGGCTGCGGCAGTTCGCATGACAGCATCGTTCTTGAAAACGTCAGCAAGCGGTTCGCGATACCGGGGCAGGAACTCGAGGTGCTAAGGGACCTGAACCTCACCCTTCCCCTCGACGGGATCACCGTCGTCCTGGGCAAAAGCGGCTGCGGCAAGACGACCCTCCTGCGCATGATCGCAGGACTCGACCGCGACTACAGCGGCACGATCCGGTTCCCCGGGGACAAAAAGTGCGCCGTTGCTTTCCAGGAGAGCCGCCTTATGCCGTGGCTTAACGTGCGCGGAAATATCGTCTTCGGACTCCGAAAAAGTGAGATCCGGGAAGAAAGAGTTCGCAGGCTGCTCAGCCTGACCGGCCTGACAGGCTTCGAAAAGGCTAAACCGTACCAACTCTCAGGCGGCATGCAGCAGCGGACAGCTATTGCGAGGGCCCTCGCTGTGGCCCCTGATTACCTTCTGATGGACGAGCCGTTCGCGGCGTTGGACTATTTTACCAGGATCGCGATGCAGAGATCGCTGCTGGACATCCGGCGACAGACCGGCTGCGGCGTTCTGTTCATCACGCACAACATCGAGGAGGCGCTGATGCTGGGCGACCAGATCCTCGTGCTGGGCCAAAAAACTGTTCGTAAGAGATATATTCTGACGGATCCGGATAAGGTGGCCGGAGGGGAGAGCCGCAGCCTGTCCGAACTGAAAGAAGACATTCTTTTACATATATGAGCCGGGGCGTTAGCCGCGGATCCTCAGAAGCATTCATCACAACATTGATCAAAGCATTGATCAAAACATTGAAAGGAGAATTTCAAAATGAAAGCGAAAAGAGCACTGATTTCGATCATCCTTGCGGCGGCACTCGTGCTTTCCCTGACAAGCTGCAGCTCCTCCGGAAAGGATCCTGCTAAGGATTCCGGACAGGCAGCCGTTGCGGAAGCCACCGAAGCATCCAAAGACGCCGAAGCATCCAAAGATGCCGATGCATCCAAAGCCGCCGAAGAAAGCGGCACGGAGGCTGGGGCGGAAGGCGGCGAAGAGGCCGGCACAGAGGCTGCTGTACCTGAGACCATAATGGTAACGTTTGTTTCATCTCCCCTGAACGTTCCGTCGATCGTCGAGAAGAATCACAGTATTTTGGCAGAGACGTTTGCAAGCCTCGGGGTCAAAGAAGTCGCCTATTCCGATCTGACCTCCGGCGCCGACCAGACGCAGGCGCTGGCATCGGGGGACATCCAATTCCTGTACTGCGTGGGAGCGACTTCGGTCATCCTGGCGGCAGCGAACGACGCGGACATCCGCATCATCTCTATGTACAGCCGGTCGCCCAAGTCATTCTGCCTGTTCTCGGCTGATGACTCGATCAATTCTCCGGAGGACCTGAGGGGCAAGAAGATCGCGGGACCTGTGGGCACTATTCTTCATGAACTGCTGGTGGCCTACCTCGCGACAGGAGGCATGACGATCGACGACGTCGAGTTCGTCAATTCCTCGATCCCGGATGCGCTCGCGGCGCTCTCGGGCGGAAGCGCTGACTGCGCGCTGCTGGCTGGCGCGGCCGCTTACAATGCAGAGCAGATGGGCACGCATCTGGTCACGAACGGTGAAGGACTGGTGGAAGCGACTATCACATGCGCCACGACGCAGGCGTTTTATGACGAGCATCCGGAGGTCGTAGCCAAATTCCTCGAAGGGCAGAAGGCGGTCCTGGACTATATCGACGCGAATCCGGAGGAAGCCATCGCCGAGACGGCTGCGTTCCTGGACCTTGATGCAGAAGCCGTGAAAGAGATGTATGGAAACTACGATTTTGACATGACGATCCGCGACTCGGACATCGTATCCATGCAGAACACAGTACAGTTCATGCTTAACGCGAAGATGATCGAGAATGAGATCAATATTGAAGACTTTGTAATACGCTAAAGAGTAACGCCTCTGAGCCGACATGTGCAAAACCGACCTCTGGGGTCATTTTTTTCCCAGAGACCGACAAGCTTCGTTGCTATTATTTTACGCGAAGGATATATACGATGAATCTTCCGGTTCTTTTTCCCTTTGACTCATCGTGGTATTATATGAACCGGGGGGTTGACTCCCGGTTCATTTTGCCCCCAGGTTCATTACATCTTGGTTTCACATCATAGGAGCGACGAAAGACATGAAATTAGGCAGATTATCGATTGCAGTTGTACTGGCAGCGGTGATATCCTTTGCGGCTATCCATCCCGCAATGGCGGCAGAAACGTCCGCGGAAGGCGAAGGCACTACGGACATCACGGAAGGCGAAGGCATTACGGACATCACGGCAGACACAATTAAAGAAGAGGTCAAAACACCGGACGTGGCGCCGGTATTGGAGAGAGATCCGTCGGAGCAGGGCTCCAAACCGCAGAAGGGATCCAAACCGAGAGCGGCCGCAAAGCAGAGCACAAGCGGTAGTTCGCAGATCACATGGACGGACTTCACAAAGCCGGCCGTCTTCGACAACACAAATGTAAACCTGGTCAAGAAAGGATATTTGACAGCGGTCCGGGATGGTTATATGCGTGTAGCCTTTGACGGGAAGTCCATCGTTGTTGAGTATTATGACGATTCGTTTCATATGACAAGACGCGGGAGCCTCTCAATGGAGCTGGAAGTGTGGGGAGGTTTCTATAAAGGGGAAAACGCCTATTATATTGCGGAGGGGCATGATAATACGGACGGCGTTGACGGCACGGAAGTAGTAAGGATCATTAAATACGATACTGACTGGAACAGGATCGGGGCGGGCAGTGTTTTGGCAGAAGAGGGATGGGAATATGAAATCCGCTATCCGTTCTACTATTCCTGTTGCAACATGTGCGAGGTGAACGGAAAGCTGTATGTTGTCACCGGGCGCCAGGGGTACGTCGATCCGCAATACGGTATGGGGCACCAGGGAATGATGCTGATCCGCATGGATGAGGAAACCTTTGAGACCGAGATCTGCTACGGCGATTTCTCGCATTCGTTCGCACAATTTGCAGACAATAACGGCACGGATCTTTATATCTGCGAATTGTGCGAAGGCGGACGCGGCACGTTCCTCTCGCGGTTCGACACGAACCGGACGGGCACGGACTCTTTTAACGCGTTTTCGGCCAGATTCGCCGTTTTGGGGTATGGCGGAACGCACACGTCCGCGTGGGGCATTCCCTGCTACGCGAGCGTGGACGACATTGCGGTATCCGCAAATAACGTTTTGTGCCTGGGAACTTCGATCGACCAGTCCCAATATGACAGCGTCTCTGATGACACGCCCCATAATATTTACCTGACTGTCACGCCCCTGTCGAACCTGAATGCGGCGCATACGACGGTCAAGTGGCTGACGGATTATACGGGCGGCGGGAAGAGCTTTCTTGGCGCTGCGATCACGAAGGTAAACAACAACCGGTTTCTGATCACATGGGAAGAGAATCCGGGCGAAAGCGGCGTCACACCCTCTAATTACCGGGATCCGCTCTCGGCAGGCAGGCTGCACTATCTTTTTGTGGATGGCTCCGGCAATAAGATCAGCGAAGAGTTTACAGAGAACGCTATGATCTCCGACTGCCACCCGATCCTGAAGGGAGATCAGATCGTTTATTACGCCTCCATGTGCAACTGCCTGGATTTTTACACGATCGACGCGCAGTCAGGCGCATTTGCCCAAACAGTGAACCGCGTAGCAGGAAACAATGTTTCTTGGTACTACAATGCGGGAGTGCTCAGTTTTTCCGGAAGCGGAGAGCTCTCCGTAGATCCGGAAGAATATCCGCGCTATCCGGAATCCGATACGCAGGGCTGGTATTCCTATTCGGGGATAGACAACTGCTGGAAGGGAATCCGTGACCACGTGACCACGGTCAATATCGGTGCGAACATCACATCGATAGCGGACAAGGCGTTTCTGGTTTTTGACAGGCTGACAACGGTAAGTTTGCCGGAAGGGCTGCAGTCCATCGGAAAAGAAGCATTTCTCGGATGCACATCGCTCGGTGAGCTGACGATTCCCGAGAGCGTGGCAGAGATCGGAGAGGATTTCCTTTGGACCGGCTATGAGTCTTATGAAGGTTTGCATATAACATACGCGACGATCAATGGAGTCTGCAATTCCTATGCCATACAATATGCCATAGACAACAACATCTACTACAATGCGCAGCACAAGTGGAAAACCGAGGTGACCAAAGCCACGACGGAAAAGAACGGAAAGATCGTCAAGAAGTGCAGCAGGTGCGGGGAGATCGCTTCCGAAAGGGTGATCTACTACCCGAAGACGATCACGCTTTCAAAGACATCGATGCTTTACAACGGACAAGTCCAAAAGCCGGAGGTCACAGTCGAGGGCTCGGACGGGAAAGTCATTTCCGCTGACAATTACACGCTGACATACTCGGAGGGCTGCAAGGAAATCGGCGACTATTCCGTGACGATCGACTTCAAGGGCCATTACAGCGGATCGGTGACGAAAGCGTTCAGTATCCTATTAGGGAAGACAGGCCGCGGTGATATGTTTAACCTGGCGGGCGCTGTCAAAGTCACCTGGAAGGCGGTACCCGGTGCCAAATATTACAAGGTGTACAGGGAAGGCGTCACAGATCCGGGCGAAAGTGTGGAGGAACCGGTCATCGTAACGACGCGTCTCTACGGAGGGGATAAAGTCGCAGAGCCGGCACTTGTAAACGGCCACGCATACCGGTACAGGATCGTGGCATCCACAACAGGGGCAGGGGATGACAGCGGCGACAGTACGCTCTCATATTCAAAGCTCATGTACCGCCTGAAGACCGTTGTCCTCAGGTCCGCGAAAAATACAGGTCCCGGCGAGGTGACCGTCAAATATGACAAGACCACCAGCGGGGACGGATATGTACTGCAGTACAGCGAAAATGAGGATATGACCGACGCCAGGACCAAAGTAGTGAAGGGTGCCGACAATACTACCTGCGTGTTCCGCGGCCTGAAGAAGGGAAAAACCTACTATATTTCGATCCGCGTGCGAAAGGTAGTGGACGGAATCGCCTACTATACGACTTTCGGTGTAGCAAGGAAGGTCACGATCACGCGATGAGAGAGCTGAAGCCCACGGATCCCAACGTGTGGATATAAGGCCTTGACGAGTGACCTTTCGTTCACTATAATGAGTGAACGAAAGGTCACTGCTTTATGGGTGGAGGTTATAATGGCGAACGGCACAAAAGAGAGAATACTGGAAGCTGCACTGGAGATGTTTTCACAGAACGGATATGCAGGGACAAACATTCGTGAACTGAGCGCATCTCTCGGGCTTGTGAAGTCCGGGATCTATAAGCACTATGAGAGCAAGGAAGCAATATGGAACGCGCTGCTGGATCAGATGATCGCCTATTACGGTGAGCATTTCGGTTCGCCAGAGCACTTGCCGCCTGTACCGGATTCGCTGGAGGAGTTGATCCAGCTGACCATGCATATGGTGAACACCACCGTTCATGATGAGAAGATCATCATGACGCGCAAGGTTTTGACACTTGAGCAGTACCGTGACGCACGTGCGCGGGAACTGGCGACGAAGCACTTCCTGACCGGGCTGACGGAGATATTCACTCATATCTTTGCCGGGATGATGGACAAGGGATTACTCCGCCGTGATGACCCCGCGATGCTGGCCTTTGCCTATACCGCACCGATTTCTGCCCTTATTCATTTGTGCGACCGTGAACCGGAGAAAACGGAAGAAGCATTAGTTCGAGTGGAAATGTTCAGCAGGCATTTTGCCAAAACATACAGTGCGTGAAATTTCGCTGAAGGAGGCAAGTTCGTGAAAAGATATTTCGGCAGCCTGCCTTTTTACAGGCAGGCATTGATGATCGGCATCCCTGTGATGCTGCAAACGCTGATCCAGTCACTGGTCTCCCTGGTGGACAACTTCATGGTGGCGGGGCTTGGGGACGTAAAGATGTCGGGCGTGAGCGTGGCGGGCCAGATCCTGTTTGTGTTCATGGTGCTGTCCAATGCTATTTGTGCAGCCGGCGGCATCTATATGACGCAGTTTTCCGGGGCGAAAAATAAAGCAGGTATGCGTCAGGCGCTCCGGTTCAAGTTTTATTTGATCGGAAGCTTTATCGCCGTTTATATGCTGGTTTGCTTTGTGTTTCCCCGGCAAATCCTTGGCATGATGGTCGTCGGGAATACCGAAGCGGAGGCAATCCTGAATGCGGGCGAGGAGTATATGAGGCTCATGGGCTTCATGAGCATCCCCTTCTGTGTTTCTGTAGTGCTGGCCTCCTCTATGCGCGAGATTGGCCAGGTACGGGCACCATTGATCATTTCCGTCGTCGGCACGCTGGTGAATTGCGCTTTGAACTGGGTGCTCATCTATGGCAACCTTGGCGCTCCGAGGCTTGAGGTACGCGGCGCTGCTTATGCGACCATCATTGCCCGGTTCGTTGAAATGACGCTTTATATTCTCTTTGTCTTCCGCTATCCGCAGCCGTTCCTGGGAAAGCATAGTGAAAAGCTGCGCACGGACTGGAAACTGTTCGGTTCCATCCTGCGAAAGGGCTGGCTGATGCTGTTTTCAGAGCTGCTGTGGGTGATTTCCGAAACCGTAACCACCGCCGTATACAACGGACGCGGCGGCGCGGACGTCGTCTCTGGTATGTCGGCAGGCTGGGCTATCGTGAACCTGCTGTTCGTGTCCTTTGGCGGACAGCTGGACGAGGCCAGGAATCAGAAGACCTGGATGTTGTCCGCCGCCGTGGTGTTTGGCCTGTTCATGACGCTGATGGGGGCGATGGTAACGCTGTTGACACCGCTGGTGTTCGGGCATCTTTCTCAAGTAGCCCAGAGAATCTGCCGGGATCTTGTATTACTGGTATCCTTGTATATGCCTCTATGGGTTTACATCAATGTACAGTTTTCCGTAGCCCGTGCCGGGGGTGACACGCTCATGGGCGCAGTGGTAGATGGCGGCGTGACGTTGCTTGTGGTTATTCCCGGGATCCTGCTGCTGGCGCAGCTGACGGACTGGGGGCCTGTGCTGATGTATGGCGTATTAAAGCTGACGGATGTTGCCAAGATTATCATCGCCCACCTGTGGCTGAAGAAGGAGAAGTGGGTGAAAAATCTGACAGCGCAGGCGGCATGAGAAGATAGGCGCAGGGTACTGCCTGGCAGTGAGGAAGGGATGACGATGTATGGTTTGGGAGACGAAAAGGCTGCTGCTTCGGGCATGCTGGGATCAGGTACCTCTGTTTGCCTGGTGTCAATCAGCTTTTCTGCGTGTGGGACAACTCGCGAAAAAAGGATACTGCGGTGCATTTGACGGAGAAAAATGGAATACAAGTGAGGCTTCCGACCATCATGACTGAAAACATGATCGAAATCAAACAGGCGGACAGAAACAATTTCTGCGAAACGTCAATGGATTCATTTGATAGATTTCAAGAGGTTCATAATGTTTGGCGCATAGAAAACGGCAGATTCGTTTTGAATTTCCACCCCTTTACCGAAACCTGGTCGCCCGAACAGAGGCGTAAAAAGGCGGGAGAGATACTGTCAGGCAGATATATTACCTTCTGCGCATTTGACAAAGATGCGGTCGTCGGTGAAATCATGCTGATACCGGAGCTTAACGAGAATCGCCTTATCATTGACAGTTTTCATGTTTCCCGCGAGTTCAGACGGTGCGGAATCGGACGACGGCTGGTCGAAACTGTCGCTGATTATGCAAGAAGCCGTGGGGCTTCTGCCCTGTACGCATCCTGCTGTTCTGCTGAGGAAACCATTGATTTTTACAAGGCAATGGGGTTCAGACTGAGTGAACACCCGATACCTTCCTGTGTAGAAGATGAACCTTTTGATATTCAGATGGAGTGCAAACTATATCAGGTACCATAAAACGAAGATAATGGTACCTGACCCCAATGTGTGGGCAGGCAGTAAGTGGACTTTTTGAATCTGCTGAGGCGCACTTATGGAATTCAGCATGTGGTAAGTGGAGACTGCGTATTAGGGCAAATTGCACTTATGAATTTTGCCCGTCGGTAAGTGCAGATCGTACATTAGAAGAAAATGCACTTACAAATGCTGCTGCAGAATAAGTGCATATGCCAAAACAGTGCCACCAGCACTTATCATGCTGCCCGGATCAGTAAGTGAATTTCGCCTGATAAGCCGATCAGCACTTATCAGGCGACAGATTTGGTAAGTGGAAATTGGGAAAGGAGCCTAAAAGCACTTATCAAGCGATGGAAGAGGTAAGTGGAGATCGAAGAATGAGCATTCCTGCACTTATTTGGCAGTGGGACAGAGAGCTTGTTCGCCGTGAACAATTCAATAGCATACAACTAGACTGGGATTTCCTTTTCCTTACTCTTGTCAACAACCGCGGGCATAAGCTGATGAGACAAAAACAGCCTGCATTTGCCGGCTGTTTTTTATCATAAACTCCGCAGAATACCCCCGCCTCTTCAGGCGGCGGGATGAATGAGGCTTTTGGTGTGTATTTTCCTTCACCCTTCTCTAATTCCGATCCTGACAATAAATGCTACGCAAACAAGAACATATGTTTGCAAACATGTGTTCTGTATGATATAATATAGATGTGGAAGGCTACTGCCTTCAGTGTCTCACGAACAGGAGTGTAACGGAAGGAAAGAGGCGGCACACATGTACCATGTCGAATGCATTGACATCCATAAAGCGGATAAGATGTACCTGTACATCGACAGGGCATGCCTGTGCGCCAACAACATGTACAATGTCGCGAACTTCCATATCCGTAACCTTATGACCGGCCTTAAGAAGGACATTTCCCGGCGTACGGAAAACGAGGCGTCTATCATAAGGACCTTCCGTTCTTCCATCCCCGGGGTCAACAGCTCCCTCAGGGTCAAGAGCTTCGTGAAGATATTCAAGATCTTCCGGAATAAAAACCTTTCCATGGCTGCGCGGGAAACCAGGGTTTCAAAGGTGAAATGCCTCCGGTTCTCCATGCCGACAGCGGATAAGTGGTTCGCTTCCTACGAGCTCCTTGACGCTGTGTTCAGGTATACGGAAAACGCAGACTACCGCGCCTTCCACTCCCACGTCATACAGGACGCGGTCAGTGACTGCTGTGAAGCGTGGAGCGGGTATTTCGCAGACCTGATGACGTATTCCCCTTCCTCCGGGCATATGGGGAAGCCGGGGATCCCGGGCTACAGGAAGTCGGGCGGCAGGAGCACCGCGGTCTTCTCAAACCAGGCCTGCAGCATAAAGCATGGGAGGCTCTACTTCCCATATGCATCTATCGAAAGCGGAAAGAAGAGGGTCCGTCCCAGCCTCGACATTTCAATGCTCCCGCATGCATCGAAGGCAGTGCGGAAGCCGGGGGAGAAACTCATCGAGGTGCGTGCTGTCCCGTATTTTGACACATACCGGATCCAGATCGTTACGGACGACGGCATTCAGGAAGAAGACCTCCTCCCGAGGGAAGAGGACATCATCGGCGCTGACGGGCAGCCTGCAGGCGTCATGATGCTGGATCCCGGCCTTAACAACTTCGCAGCCATGGCAGACAACAAGGGGAATACTCCCATTATTGTCAAGGGCGGAGCGATAAAGGCATGCAACCAGTGGTTCAACAAG
>CACXMK010000027.1 GCA_902768735.1 uncultured Lachnospiraceae bacterium
AAGATCGACAGCGCGATCGAGGAGATCAATGATCTCGATATCGAGAGCGAGACCGGCGGCGGGTTCCTTAACGAGATCACTTCTTTGACATCGAAGACGGTCGACGGCATCACATCTTCGATCGATCACCTGCTCGAGTCCCTCGCGGTGATGATCGTGACGTCGTGCGTGATCCCGATCCTGGTGTTCGTGTTCCTGTTCTGGCTGGTGAAGATCATCTTCTCGGCCAATATCCTGATGCTGGATCCGGCGTCGGTGAAGGCGCTTGCAGGGAAGGGCTGATTGCTGCCTCTGGGGGGCTGATCGCCACCTCGGCTGATCGCCACCTCTGGGGTAGGGAGGCAGGATCTGAGCCTTGAGACTGATCTCTACCTCTGGGGTAGGGAGGCAGGATCTGAGCCTTGAGACTGATCTCTACCTCTGAGGTAGGGAGGCGCCTCTGAGGTGGGGGGCAGAGAAACGAAAGGAATATCTCGATGAGAATCAGAAAATCAACGGAGCAGGACGTGCCCCGCATGATGGAAATCTACAGCTACGCGAGGAAATTCATGGCGGAGCACGGGAATCCCAACCAGTGGGGGCCCACCAACTGGCCGCCCGAAGAACGGATCCACGACGACATCCGCAAAAGAAACAGCTATGTCTGCGTCAACGATGAAGGAAAGGTCATCGGGACGTTTTACTTCATCTGCGGGAAGGACATTGAGCCGCTGTATCGCGAGATCACTGACGGAGCGTGGATGGATGACAGCGCTTACGGCGTCGTTCACAGAATCGCGGGGGACGGGTCCGAGAAAGGAATCGGCGCATTCTGCATAAACTGGGCGTTTGACCAGTGCGGCCACCTGCGGATCGACACTCACGGCGATAATGTCGTAATGCAGAATCTCGTCAGGAAGCTGGGCTTCACGCACTGCGGTACTGTCTATGTGGAGGAGGACAACTACCCTCGCCTGGCATTCGAGAAAGTGTAAAATGACATCTGTGTTAAACGACCCCAGAGGTCGTTTTTATTAAGTTGATTTAAGGTTGCCTCCGTATACTGGACCCGATCATGAAAGAAGGGGAAAGGCAGCGGATCCCAAGATCCGGGAAAGTGAGGTAATTATGAAGAAAAAACTCATCGTATCATTGACAGGTATCGCCATGAGCATGGCGATTGCCGCAACAGGCTGCGCCGGCGCCACAGGCACGGCGGGAGAGCAGGTGAGCAGCACAAAGAGCGCGGTGCAGGCGGAGATTTCGTCGGGGGAGGCGGAACAAGCGGCGGAAACAGCGAATCAGACAACAGAATCTGCCGGTGCTGTTGCTGAGAATGGCGCTTCTGAAAAACACAGGAAACAAAAACCCTCTCATGAACAGAATGACGGGCAGGAGAGTTCGGACGCAGCAGCTGAGCTGACGACAGTTGAACCGTCTGCCTATGCCGGTCAGACTGTCTGCGGAAAGGTAACGGCGATCGACGGAGCGCAGGTTACAGTCTCTCTCGGGACGATCAGCCAAAAAAGCAAGAGCAGCGGGGCACCGAAAGCGCCGGCAGAAGGAGCGCCGGCAGAAGGAGAGAGTACCGGTGCTGAAACGTCAGGCAGCGCCCAGAACCTGTCGACAAAAACAGGCAATGCTTCTGTAATACAGTTGACGAACGAAGGTGAGGCTTCCGGTACGGATTCCACCACATCTGCAACGCCGAAGGCAGAAAGAAAAAATGGTCATAAGAAAAAATCTCCGTTCAAGGCAAACGGCGAGCAGATGACCGTCACAATCCCTGAAGGCCTTACAGACACAGAGATCAAAGAGGGCAGCGTGCTTTCGATCACGCTCGATGAGGCCGGAAATGTGTCTGCGGTGGAAGTAAAACTTACGGGCAGAAGCAAACCGCAGGACGGAAGCAGGCCAAAGAACAGTGGCGGTTCTCAGAACAGCAGTAATTCGCAGGACAGCAGCGGTTTACAGAACAGCTGATTCTCTACCGTCTGATACTCTACCTCTGAGGTGATTCTCTACCTCTGAGGTAGGGAAGCGGCAGGAAGCAGTAAAAAAGCATCTCTACCCCAGAGGTAGAGATGCTTTTTTCACGAGATATCGAGGTCGGGCGGCTCGTCCAGATGCTCTGAAACGTACTTGCCGTTCTTCTTGCGCTGCTTGACGCACTCGGTCAAAAGGTATTCGATCTGCCCGTTGACGGAGCGGAAATCATCTTCAGCCCACTGCGCAATGGCATCGTAGAGCTTTTCGCTCAGACGTAAAGGAATCTGTTTCTTCGCGGCCATAGTACATCTTCCCACTAAGTATCAATACAGGCTGCCGGAATTCACGACGGGCTGCGCATCGTGATTGCCGCAGAGCACGACCAGGAGGTTGGAGACCATAGCGGCCTTACGCTCGTCGTCGAGGTCGACAATCTGCTCATCGTTAAGCTTCTCAAGTGCCATCTGCACCATGCCGACGGCGCCGTCGACGATCATCTTGCGGGCATCGATGATGGCGCTGGCCTGCTGGCGCTGCAGCATCGCTGCCGCGATCTCAGGCGCATAGGCGAGGTAGGTGATGCGGGCGTCGAGGATGGTCAGGCCGGCCTCTTCGACCTTCTGCTGGATCTCTTCTTTGATCCTTCTCGCGACGACCTCGGTGGAGCCGCGGAGGCTGCCGTCGTCGGCTATGCCGTCACCCGTGGTGTCCACGTTCTGAGCCATGTCGTAGGGGTATATTTTGACAATGTTGCGTACCGCCGCGTCACATTGCAGGCTCAGGTATTCTTTGTAGTTGTCGACGGTGAAGACCGCCTTCGCGGTATCTGTGACCTTCCACATCACGGCCACGCCGATCTCGACCGGGTTGCCGAGGACGTCGTTGACCTTCTGTCGGCTGTTGTTCAGGGTCATGATCTTGAGCGAGATCTTCTTGCTGGGCATGGCCGCCTGTACGCTCGACTTGCTGCCGGTGGTGATCACGGAGAGGACAGAGGACTTCTGGCTGTCGTCGACGTCGCGGCTCTGGCCGAGCTTGGTGCCCGCCGCAGGGTTCACTGCCACGCAGAACGGATTCACGAAGTAGAAGCCGGCGTCCTTGAGCGTGCCGACGTATTTGCCGAACAGTGTCAGGACCAACGCTTCCTGCGGGCCGAGGACTTTAAGTCCCAGGAACAGGATCCAGCCGACGCACATCCACGCGATCGCGATAAGTGCCAGCAGCGGCCTTCCTATGATCGGGCTCAGGAACAGCAGGAGCACGGAGAAAACATACGCGGCGATCACAAGGATCAGGACCGGCAGTCCGTTGCGGTTCCTGTCGAGGACGATCTCCTGATGGTTGTTGTTCATTTCTTTCAGTTCGTTACTCATGGTAATACTCCTTTTCTAAATAATTTTATCGAGTAGTAGATTTATGTTGATATCAATATGATATCACAATGAATAAAGTTGTCAAGAGGTAAAGGCCACAGTGCGCCTCTACCTTGCGTCTCTACCTCAGAGGTAGAGAAAAGCTCGCCTCTACCTTGCGTCTCTACCTCAGAGGTAGAGAAAAGCTGGGGTGTTGCCCTTGTGCGCAACCGCTGTATAATGTACATATCGCAAGAGTAAATATAAGCCAAAATACTGTATAGCAAAGGGTCATTTAATCCCTAAGAGGAACCCAACAACTTATGAAGAAATTCAAACTGTCATCCGTCCACATCATCCCGCTGAGCTTCCTCTGCGCGATCCTGCTCGGGACGCTGCTGCTGGCCCTGCCCGTCTCTTCCGCGAGCGGAAGCGCGACGCCGCTGATCGACGCCCTGTTCACCGCGACGACCTCCGTCTGCGTCACGGGACTCGTGGTCGTAGATACTTTTTCCTATTGGAGCCTTTTCGGCCAGGCGGTGATCCTGCTGCTGATCCAGATCGGCGGCCTGGGCGTCATCACCGTCGTCTCGACGCTGATGCTCGTCGCCCACAAGCGCTTCTCCCTGACCAACCGCCTGATGCTGCGCGACGCGCTGAACCTTGACAGCCTGTCCGATCTCCTCGGATTTCTCGCGCGGGTCGCCCGAGGAACCCTGCTCGTGGAGCTGGCCGGCGCGCTCTTTTACATGCTGGACTTCGTGCCGCGCTACGGGCCCGTCCGCGGGATCTGGGCCTCCGTTTTCACCGCCGTATCCGCGTTCTGCAACGCCGGCATTGACGTCCTGGGCCCGGACAGCCTGATCCCGTTTCACGACAATCCGCTGGTCCTTACAGTGACGATGCTCCTCATCGTGACGGGCGGCCTTGGTTTCGTCGTCTGGTTCGACCTCTACGGCAAAACAGCGACAGGCATTAAGCAGCGCTTCACCGCCTCTGAGATCTTCCGCAGTTTTACAGAGCACACCAAGCTGGTGCTGAGCCTTTCACTCGCGCTGATCGCGGCGGGAACAGCAATCGTCTTCGCGGCCGAGTGTCAAAACACCGAGACCATGGGCACTCTTTCCCTCCCTTTAAAGCTTTTGAACAGCCTGTTCGAGTCGGTGACCTTCCGGACGGCGGGTTTTGCCACCATTTCCCAAAAGGCGCTGACGGACGTCTCGTGCCTCGCCGCGTACTTTTTGATGTTCGTAGGAGGATCGCCCATCGGTACGGCGGGCGGTATCAAGACGACGACGTTTTACCTGTCGATCCTCAATATCAGTTCTTACGTCCGCGGCAAAAACAGTGCCCACGCTTACAAGCGCTCCGTGAGCGCAGACCAGATGATGAAAGCAACCGCGATCGCGGAGGTGAGTTTGGGGACAGTCATGGTTTTGACACTGCTTCTTGTGGCCACGAATCCGGTGGGGATCAGGGACGGGCTGTTTGAAGTGATGAGCGCGTGCGCGACGGTCGGACTGACGCGGGGCGTGACGCCGCTGCTGAACACGGCCGGAAAGCTGATCATCACGCTGGGCATGTACCTCGGACGGATCGGGCCGATCTCGATGGCGCTCTTCCTCGTCGGAGGGCGGAAGGAAGAGTCGGACGTGCGCTATGCGGAGGGAAATTTCTTTATAGGATAATGACTTGTGTAGCTCTACCTCTGGGGTAGAGAAGAGGTTTTTGCGGGTTTGACTGCGTCTCTACCCCAGAGGTAGGGAAGAGGTTTTTGCGGGTTTGACTGCATCTCTACCCCAGAGGTAGAGAAGAGGCAAGAGGTAGAGAAGAGGCAGGAAACAAGATACGGAGGTATGATGATGAAAAAATCGATCGCGGTTCTCGGACTTGGCAAGTATGGAAAGAGCCTTGTGCGGGCGTTAAGTAAGATGCATGTCGATGTTTTGGCAGTGGACCGGGAGGAAGAGAATGTCAAGGAGATCGAGGATTACTGCACAGCCGCGATCTGCGCGGACCTCACTAACGAGGAGAGCCTGAAGGCGCTGGGGCTTAAGGACATGGACATCGTGGTCGTGGCGATCGGGCGGAACCTGGAGGCATGCATCTTCGCCGTAACGGCGGCAAAAGAGCAGGGCGTGCAGCGCATCCTGGCCAAGAGCACCTCGGACCGCATGTCTGCCATCCTCCGCAAGATCGGAGCGGACGAAGTGATCATGCCGGAGGAGTACGCCGGCAAGCGCACGGCTGTGATCCTTGCGTCGGACACGGTGCTGGACTATTTCCAGGTCGACAACAGCCTGTGCATGATCGAGATGGTGCCGCTCGACGAGTGGGTGGGCAAGACGCTGGCGGAGCTCGACCTGCAGAACCGGCAGCATATCAACGTCGTGGCGGTCAAAGGCAGTGACGGCAACTGGATCATGGCCGACCATGACCATCCGCTGTCAAAAGAGAGAAGCCTGCTCGCTGTGATGGAGCGGGAGACGCTCGGCAGGCTGAAGGATTGAGGAATAAAATGAAACGTGAATCCGGACAAGCGAAATCGTTAACACTTCTTACGCTGTCGATGATCATCTTCGGCACGATCGGGATCTGCCGTCGATACATCCCGCTGCCGTCGGACGCGCTGGCTTTTAGCCGGGGCATTCTCGGCGGCGTTTTTCTGCTGCTCGTCTTAAAAACCCGCGGACAGAGATTCCGAAGGGAGCAGATCGGCAGGAAGAATTTTCTTCTCCTCGTTGTGACAGGAGCCCTGATCGGGCTCAACTGGATCCTCCTGTTCGAGGCATACAACTATACCACGGTCGCAGTGGCGACGCTCTGTTACTATATGCAGCCCGTGATCGTGATGCTGCTGTCGCCGATCGTGTTAAAAGAGAGGATGACCGGCAAACAGATGTTCTGCGTGATCGTCGCTGTTATCGGCATGGTCCTGGTCTCCGGCGTGATCGGCGGTGGAGCGCCCGGGAACTTGAAAGGTGTGGCGCTGGGGCTTGGAGCGGCGGTGCTGTACGCATCCGTCGTGCTCCTCAACAAGCTCATCATAGGCGTCCCGGCGTTCGAGAAGACTATCATTCAGCTCTTTTCAGCCGCCGTGATGATGGTGCCGTATATGGCGGCGGCAGGAAACCTTCACGCATACGAACTGCCGGCGATCGGCGCCGTCCTGTTCCTGACGGTGGGAATTGTCCACACCGGAATTGCGTATGCGCTGTATTTTGGCTCCATAGAGCGCCTGCCCGCCAGGACGTGCGCGCTCATGAGTTACATTGACCCGGTGACGGCGGTTGTGCTGTCGGCAGTGTTGCTGCATGAGCCGATGGGGACCGCGGGCATGATTGGGACGATCATGATCATCGGGTCCGCGATTTACAGTGAGATGTGAAAAAAATGACCTCTGGGGTCATTTTTCCACAAATGTAGAATATGCCACAAGTGTGGAAAAACGACCTCTGGGGTCGTTTTTTCCGCGATTACCATGAAATGACATCCGGGATGAGACACAAAGTGTAAGGCAGGAAAAGAGATGATCTACATTACGAAAAGCAGGAAAAATGTAAGGGAACACGTTAACATTACGGTCGCCGCCATTCTGGCGGTTATGGCGGCAGCTCTGTTCACAGCGTTCACAGCAGGAATGCTGGCAGGCATGAAACCCATGAAAGCGAAGGCGGCGTCTGACAGTATGACGATCTACGCGATCGATCTGGGCGCAGCCAACAGCGGGGAAGCGACCATGGTCGCCGACGGCAGCGGAGGCTCCCTCCTCATCGACACGGGCGAGAGCAACAGCAAAAGCCTTCTCAACTGGCTAAACGACAACGGCTATAAGAATAAAAAGTTCGATCTTCTGATCACGCACTGGCACATAGACCACGTTGGATATGCCGAAAAACTGATGAATGAGTACAGCGTCGGAACGGTGTACCTTCCGGATTCGAGCCGTCTGACGCAGCAGAGCGACATCAACCTCTTTAACAGGATCAGAAACGCCGCGAACAAAAGCGGGACGAGCATCGTGTACCTTAAGAAGGGCATGATGATCAGAGTCGGGGAAAATGTGTCGGGAGAAGTCCTGTACGTGAACGGAAGCCCCGCGAGCGAGAACGAGGACGTTGACCGGATGATCAACAACGAGTCCGCGGTGGTGCTCTTTAAGGGCGGTGGCAGCAGTTTTTTGGCAGCGGGCGACCTTATGAGAGAGGGCGAGCAGCGCCTTCTGAGTTCCGGCGCGGACATCAGGGCCGACATCTACAAGCTGAGCCACCACGGGTACCCGGAGTCCAACATCCGCGAGTTCGTCAAGACGGTCGACCCGTGCTACGCCTGGTTCACTACGAACGACGCGGGCCCTTCCTATTTTGCCCCGCCGAGCGTCAGCGACGCCGTCAGGAGGATGAGCAGCACCTGCAACATGTTCAGCACAAGGTACAACGGCACGATACGGTTTGCTTGCTCGGGCGGCAAGATCACGGTCAAAGCCGACAGGAACGTCAACATGATGTACAGAAAGCTCCGCGATCTTAAGACGGGGAGCGAGTCCAGGGGCAAGTTTATCTTCAACAACAAGGGCGTCCCGCGCCTTCGTGCCAAAATACTGGACCCCGCCACCTATGACAGCACGCAGATCCAATCAAACGGCAAGCTGTTCTCGGGAAGCTGGAAAAAGGAGAACGGGCACTGGAGGCTTGTCGACGAAAATGGGATGTACGCTGTGGACACGACCGCCAAGTGTAACGGGAAGTACGTCCTGATCGATGAAAACGGGACGAGGTATGACAAAGGCTGGAAAACGCTGGACGGGAAGCGGCGCTATTTTGACCCGTACATGGCGACGGGGTTCAAGAGGATCAATGGCAGGACCTATTATTTCATCGACAGAAACTACAACAAATACACCGCCGACGATGAGGGAAAGATGTTCACCGGCTTTGTGACCATCAAAGGCAGAAGATACTACCTGATTGACAAAAAGTGCAAGACGTATAAGGACTATTTGCGGGGCGTCATGGCGACCGGATGGAATACGATCGACGGAAGGAAGTTTTACATGAGTGAAAGGGGCGTCATCCGGAAAGGGTTCCAGGAGATCGGGGGAGAGACGTACTATTTCAGCAACTACGGTATCATGGTGACCGGCAAGCAGACGATCGGCGGAAGAGAGTATTATTTCGACGAATACGGGAGAATGCGGTAGAATGCGGTAGAGCAAAAAAACGACCTTTGCAAAAAAACGACCTCTGGGGTCGTTTTTTGATTACAGTTATCCGCATGGCGCTAATTTATGATTGTACAGTGTATTGCCTGTGCAATCATGGGAAAAAGAACTGTTTCCTTTATAAATGGGGGGCTTGTTATAATAATAAAAGAAAGCAAGGGTATACTTGTTGCGATCTGCAAAGCTTTTTGACGCGGAGCAGCAGGTGGAGTAACCGGAATTGTTTAACTCTAATTGTTTTATAAGTCAATCATATTTAGGAGGAAAAACAATGGCAGAAACAACTTACGGAAGAAGGATTTACACACAGATCAATCGTCCTGACCGCGAACTGGTCGAGAAGTTCCGCGGAATTCCGAGCAGCAACATCGGCGATATGATGAACCGTATGTACAATATGTATGGCGACCTTCGCTGCTACACAAAGGGCAACATCTCCATGGTCGGTACCGCGATCACAGTTCACTGCTCCGATGGTGACAACGCAATGCTTCACCGCGCTATGGATATAGCTCAGCCCGGCGACGTCATCGTTCTTAATGGCGGCGGCTGCACCAGCCGTGCTCTTTGCGGCGAGATCATGTTCAACTATGCATATTCCAAGGGAATTGCAGGCTTCGTCCTTGACGGCAGCATCCGCGACGCAGATGCCCTGATCGATCTGCCCTTCCCTGTATATGCAAAGAGCGTAACCCCTCAGGGCCCTTGGAAGTGCGGCAGCGGCGAGATCAACGTTCCGATCGCATGCTGCGGACAGGTCGTATTCCCTGGTGATATCATCGTTGGCGATCCTGACGGTGTTGTGGTTATCCGTCCTGAATTTGCTGAGGCCGCTCTTGAGGCAGTCGCAGGCAAGTATGCAGGTGAGCTGAAGACTCTGTCGATCTACGCAGCCGGCCAGGTTCCGGATCGCAGCAAGCACATTGCTCTGTATGAGAAGCAGGTCGTGGACAACGGCTGCCTTGTTTTTGACGAGGTTTGCAAGTGGTAAGAAACGGCTGCCTTATCTGAGAGGCGGTTTTGCAGTCAGATGACTGCGAAAGCAGCGGGATTAAGAGAATGAACCGGCCACAGCCTTTATGGGCTGTGGCCGTTTTTTTGTGTTTTGGCAGGCAAAACAGAGAGTCCCCTTTATCGTACCCTCAATCGCCGTTACCCATTGTGAAGGTATTGCTTTTTAACATATCCCACGAAAGAACTGCGATAGGATCGGAGAGGAACACGTACATGAGGTCCGCAACGCCCGCGTCTTCAAATGTTCCTTTGTTCGCTTCCCAGTTCACCACGCAGTCGTCGATCAGCTGCGTAATATCCACGAGATTCGCGTCAAAAGCTTCTTGCTCTTCTTTGGACAACTCTTCAAAACCCTCAAGAAGATTGTCACGAAACGACGGATAGTCCGTGATGCAGAGCTCATTGACCGCCGCAAAGTTCATGACAGAACACGCGGCGCGCGCTTTTTTGAGCGAAACGCCCGCCGTCCCTTCTTCGATCCCGCTGATGAACAGGAAATACTCCTCGATGAAATCAGCCGGGTCCGGCGCCGGTTTGCTCGAGCAGGTGTGCACGAACGCCATGCCCTCGCCGCGCTCTTCCTTGTACTCGTTCCAGACCAGGTTCCCGTCGTCGCCGATCACGAAACTTGCCGCCCCGTCCGTGAAGACGACCTCTTCGTTCGCGATTGCCCCGTCTTCGTTATATGTCAAAACCCTGTGGACCCCGGTTTCCACCGACGACAGCCCAAAGCCGTCATACCAGCAGTCGTACTCCCAGGTGGCAGTTTCCGACGCGCTGCCGCCCCAGGTGAGATAGCACTTGTATCCGTCGTCGCCTTTTGCGATGGTGAGTTTGGCCCTGTCGCATTCCCAGACGCCCAGGAAAATGTCGCCTTCGGTATTGGGTTTGTCATCTGCCGCCTCCTCGGTTTGGGCGGTTGCGCCTTCGGCGGGCTCTTCAACCGGCTCTTCGACGATCTCGATTTGTTCGGCAGGGGCGGCTTCCTTAGCCGGCTCGGCGGCTGCCTCAGCAGCGGGCGCTTCGGGTGCCGCGGGTGCCGCGGTCTCCGCGGGTTTCTTCGCTCCGCAGGCTGCGAGCGATACGATCATCACAATGACCAGCAGTATGCTTATGATCTTTTTCATTCTGTCTCCTCCTTTGATTGCGAGCCGAAGGGACTGTCCCTTTGGCTCATTTAATAACAATATACCTCAAATTGCAGGATTCCTCTACCGATTCCTCTACCTCTGGGGTAGAGAATGAGGGATAATGAATGCAGATGCTTCCTTCTCTACCTCTGGGGTAGGGAAACGACAATCGAAAGGTAAAGGATCATGAAACTGCAATACAGCGACCTTGTGGATCATATTGAGGACCCGGTGTTCCAAAAGACCAACGATCTGCCGGTCCGCGCCCTGAGCTGCATCACGGTCCGCGTCAAGCTGAGCGACACGCTGAGCGACGAGGCCCTTGCGCGGCACTGCCAGCGCTATATACCCCGCCTGAACACCGAGATCACGAAGATGGTCCGGGAGAGCGACGCGCTGTCAAAATACAGACTTCCCCCATCCCGCGTCACGCTCGATACTGTGCTGCTCAACTCCAAAGGCCGCGCGCTGGAGTATCACTTCTTCATCGAAAAACTAAGGATCCGCAGGATCAAGCTCGCGGTCTACAGTCCCACAGGGACGAGCCTCGCGGTCGCGAAACTGATTGGCGAAACGATCGCGGACGGCCTTGTGACGCTGGAAGGAGGCCTTGCAAACAGTAATCTGTCAAAACACAGAGACGCAAGCACTCCGGCAGGCGACGCCCCTGCGCGCGAATACCTGACAGACCGCAACATCATAGACCTTTACCGGAACGAGTTTGGCGGTGTTGGAAAAGATGCTCTCTGTATTATTTCGGTACCATGCGAGGGCGGGAGATTGTCCAAGCTGGTCGCGGAGAGGCTCGATCAGGTGAAGGGAAACGGTACGTCTGCAATTATTTGTGTCACTTATGATAAAAGCTCCTATGAAAAAAACTCTTATGAAAAAAACTCTTGTGAAAATGGCTCTTACAAGGATGCGCTGCGGGAATTGGCAGGCATTGTCACTGAGAATCTGTTTCATGTGATCGCGGCGTGCGGTGTTTTGGCAGAGGAGAGTGCTGTGCAGGAGCTTGATACGGGGCGGCCGGATGCGGCGGACCGCGGGGAGATCGTGGATTTCGCGGAAAAGGTGCTCTGGAAGATCCGGGAGGGCGGTTTGATCTATCCGCCGGCGTTTCTGCAGGAAAAGGCCGGTGATGAGCCGGAGGAGCAAGGGAAACAGAGGGAGAATGCGTTTTTCATCGGGAAGAGCCGCTTCAATTTGAGTTCCGCTAAACTTGTCTTACTTTCCGCTGCGGAAGAGGCCTTTGATCCTGCTGAATAAGCCTTGCTTTTCGCGGGCGTTATCGCCTTCTGACGGTTGACCGTCGGACTGTGAAGAATCTGTACCTTCAGCCGACGAATATTCGGGGTCCGTGTCTGACGCGGTAGGGCGGGAGGGATCCCCGTCTGAATCCGCAGACTGTTCTCCGGATTCACTGTCCGCGGCGCCTTCGCTTTCCTGTTGCGCTGCCGCGGCTTCCGCGGCCCGCATGACCGCAGTCGGCATCTTTTCAAGATCTTTTATGACGATGAGGAAGTCGTTGATCTTCCATTTGAGACAGTTTTCGATGAGATGCCACATCTCGGGCGGCGGCGCGAGGCGGCAGGAGGCGCTGTACTCTTTCAGGTGCGCTTTTGCGTCATCGCCGGTCGTCCACCTTTTCTCTCCCAAGTATATTTCCAGTAAAGTGAGTGCCCAGGCGTGGATATCCATCCATGGTTTGACCGGAGGTTCTTCCTGTTGAGGTTCTTCCACAGGGGAGGGCGTTTCATCGAGAGGCAGTTCTTTATCGAGAGCCGGTTCTTCATCGAGAGTCGGTTCTTCAGCAAGGGGCCGCTCCTCATGCGGCGTCTTTTCGTCAAGAGGTGTCTCCTCTTGGGAAGCTGCCTCCTGCTCTTTTGAGCTGCTCTCAGCATCCTTATCCTCTGCTGCATCCGCCGCATTTTCGCCGATCATCGTGAACCGCCTTGACAACGCTGATTCAGAGACCCGCGCGTTCCCGACGTCGTCAAAATAGATAGTATCCGGATTTACATCGCAGTGCACGATCCCTTTACTGTGCGCCCGCTGAAGATCCTTTGCGGTAGCGACTGCGATATCGATTATGCGGATCTGCGCCTGCAATCCGTCTCCCTCGTATAGTGAGCCGTTCTGTATTTTGGCACGAAGGGTTTCACCTGAGGCGTTGTTGTTTTGTGAATCCATGCCCATCCTTGTCCGGAGCGAACGAAATAGCGGGACTGCCTGCGACGCTCCGGCGCAGACAGGCGTGTGAGATCGGTGATCTGTGCTTTCCCGGGGCGCGTGGTTTAGCGGAGGCCGCGGGAATGACGTTTTCTTTATTGTACCTTATTTTGGGCGGCTTCGCGAAAGAAAAACGACCTCTGGGGTCATTTTTCCACAAGTGTCGAATAAGCCACAGATAATCGATTTTTGCGGAAAAACGACCTCTGGGATCGTTTTCACTTTATGGGGGAAAACATGGGACTCATTAAGCGCTCGCAGATCGCGGGCATGAATATCCACTATATGAAGTATTCACTGGACTATTTCCTGGATGCGCAGGAACGGCTGGGCTTTGAGAGCATCGAACTCTGGGCCGGGGCTCCGCACTTTTACCTGGATCCGGAAGTGTATGAAGATTGCAAAACATTGAAAGCGAAGGTCAGGGACCATCACTTGAAACTCGTGGAGTTTACGCCGGAAAACTGCAGCTATCAGTACCAGCTGGCGGCGAAAGGCTTAAATTTCAGGCGAAGCCTGGAGTATTTCAAGAACGCAGTGAGGGCCTGCGCGGAGCTGGAGTGTCCGCAGTTGTCAACAAATTCGGGGTGGGGGTGTTTTGACGAGACAAGGGAGGAGGCGTGGAAGCGCTCGGTGGAGATGAACCGCATGGTGTGCGACTTCGCGGCGCAGTACGGGATCACAGTCGCAATGGAGAGCCTGCGGCCCGAGGAGACGAACCTCGGCGTCCGGATAGAGGATGTGAGGAGGCTTTTTGACGAGATTGGGAGTCCGAACCTGCGGATCAACGTGGATACCACGGCGATGGGGGTTTCCGGGGAGACTTTGGAACAGTGGTTTGCGGAGTTCGGGCCGCTGATCACGCACTTCCACTTTGTGGACGGGACACCGTACGGGCATCTGGTCTGGGGTGACGGATGCCGCGACCTGAGGCAGTATCTTCAGATCCTTAAGGATAATAATTACGAGGGATATCTTGGACAGGAGATCACGGACCGCCGGTATTTCAGCGATCCGATGACGCACGATAGGAGGAACATGAAGGCATTGGAGGCATATTTTGACTGAGCTGGACTGAGGCGGGTGGAAATCGACCTCTGGGTGAAAAACGACCTCTGGGGTCATTTGTCCACAAATGTGTAATATGCCACAAGTGTGGAAAAACGACCTCTGGGGTCGTTTTTCATGTTATAATAGAATTGCGTTCAGAATTATCCGGAAAGGAGCATATCATGGCTTATGCGCTGGCTTTATTATGTGCCATTCTCGCTGCGATATTCCTTTACTGTGAGAAAATTGAGAGATTTGTGGCCGCGGTGATCTTAAAAGGCATGGCGTCGCTGTGTTTTGTCATGATTGGGGTGTTGTGCAGCCCGGGAACAGAAGTGGCAAGAAAGATCGTCTGCGGGCTCGTGATCGGGTGCATAGCTGACGTGCTGCTCAATCTCAGGAAGGTGTTCACGGAGAAGGGGCAGCTGATTTTTCTCGTGGGGATCGTGGTTTTCATGATCGGGCACATCGTGTATCTCACCGCGGTTGTTCCACTGTGTTCAAACTGGCTCATGTGTTTTGTCATCGGGATCGTCCTTACGGCGCTTCTGATGTCCTGGATCTTCAAGCGCGTCACGGCGAAGCCGGCTTTTAAGATTTTTGGCGTGATGTATATCGGGGCGATCATGCTTCTCAACTGCGTTGCGGTCGGAAACCTGATCGCGAGCCCTTCGGCTTTTACAGCTGTGTTTGCAGTGGGAACGGTGTGGTTCCTGATCAGCGATATACTGCTGATCCTGAATACGTTTGGAAAAGAGTTCAAGATGAGCCTTCGGTATGCAAATATCGGGCTGTACTATGCGGGGCAGGTGCTGATCGCGCTGAGCCTGAAGCTGCTAAAGTGAAAAACGACCTCTGGGGTCATTTTCTCTATCAGGAAAGGAAGAAGAAATACCATGTTCAGACAAATGAGACGTTTCAAACAGCAGATCAGTGAAGAGGAGTGCGTCAGGGTTTTGACACAACAGCCGAGGGGCGTTCTGTCCATGATCGGCGACGACGGCTATCCGTACGGCATTCCGCTGGATCACTGGTATTCGGCAAAGGACAACAAACTTTACTTTCATTGCGCCAAGGTCGGACACAAGATCGACGCGATCGCCGCGTGCGATAAGGTGAGCTACTGCGTGATGGACGAGGGCTACCGCAGAGAGGGCGAGTGGGCGCTGAACATCAACAGCGTGGTCGTGTTCGGGCGGATGCGCACCGTGGAGGACGAAGACAAAAAGCGGGAGATCTGCACGAACCTGGTCAAAAAATTCACTGACGACGAGGCGTTCCTTCAGTATGAACTGGCAAACTCGTTTGCGCGGGTGAACTGTCTGGAGCTGACGATTGAGCACATGACCGGGAAGCTTGTAAATGAGTCGTAAATATGTAAATAAGCTCTTTGTGAAAAAACGACCCCAGGGGTCGTTTTTTACAAAGGGGTCGTTTTTCGCCGCCAGGGGTCGTTTTTCACAGGGGTCTTTTTTCAGAATTTTGGCAAAAAAGAGCCGCCGGAAATGTTTTCATTCTCCCACGCTGAACTGCGAAGATGTATAATGAAATCAGAGAACAAAAACCACCGAACGCAATAAATGATCAGGAGGAAACAATGAAAAAGGTATTACTTGGAGCAATGATCGCGGTCATTGTCCTTTCTGCCGTGCCCGGGCGCGTCTATGCTTCCGAGCCTGCCGGCGACATTGCTTCCGCAGCCGCCGCCGGGTCGGCCGCTGAAGTGGAACCTGTTCCGACGACGGTGTACCGTGTCGATGAGTTGGGCATAGAAATGGCGGTCCCCAACGACACGGTCGTCTTCACGCGCCACATGGAGGAGAACGATCCCGCGCTTACAGCCCTCGGGACCACACTCGATGCAGTCCAAACCTACATGGAGGACAATTACATCTACCTTAACTTCTCTACGCCGGATTTCTCACAGGAAATTGTCGTCAAAAAACTGCAGGACGGATTTGAGGACTTTGAATTTGCTGTGGAAGACAAGGACGATCTGGACAAGGTCATGACGCAAACCTATGCCGAGCAGGGATTAATCCTGGGCAACACAGAAATGTATGTACATCCACAGACAGTCTTCTACAAAGGAGATTACGAGAACACAAACTATGATCCTCCCTTTTATTGGACGCACTACGTCACGATCAAGAACGGTTATGAGATCGCGGTCTATCTGTTCTCATACACCAAGAAACCTTTGACCGAGGAGCAGCATGCATGGCTCCGCGCGGCTGTGGACAACATTAAGTTTGACGAGGTTCCTGCGACTGCGGTGAAGTAAGGCTCTTATGGACGCGGCGAGGTTCCGCGTAGATCAAGGTACTGAACAAGGTACCGTGTACTATTGCAATACTGTTTAAAAAGTGGCAGCCGGCCCGGCCGCCGCTTTTTTTTGTGGGAAAATAGAAAACGACCGCCGGAATAGAAAAACGACCTCTGTGGAAAAACGACCTCTGGGAGCGTGAAAACGACCTCTGGGGTCATTTTTCGTTATGATACAATTTTGCAACGGTACACGGTACCAAAATGAAACGGTATACGGTACCATTACAGTAGTGAGAATGATCTCTGCCCCAGAGGCAGAGCAGCAGAAAGAACAGGCGCTAGAGCAGCCGTAAGTTAAGCCGGAAGTACAACCGGAAGAGCAGCCGAAAAGCCACGAAAGCGTTACGGTGAAAGAAAATGAAAACTGATGCCAAAACAAAGAACCCTCTGCAACTGATCCTGGTCATTGTTTTGACCATTCTCCTCGTGAGCTGCCGGGAAAAAACGACCTCTGGGGTCGTTTTGCCTTCCGGGGCAGAGAGCGGCCGGAGCCCCCTCAGCAACGACCCCCTCTGGGACGACCCCGACGCCCTCACCGCGTTGATCATCTCGGATCTGCACTACACGGAATGCAGAGAGATTGACCCCCTGCTCGTCCCCGGCATCGCACAGGCGCCCGGGATCACCGACGCGATCGTTGACGAAGTGATCGCGCGCCACCCGGACGTCTTCATCATGACGGGCGACAACACCAACAGCGGCTACGATCGCGACGTCGCCGGCCTTCTGCCCAAGCTCCAAAAGATCAAGGACAGCGGCGTTCCCCTCATCATCACCACGGGCAACCACGACTTCGACCTCATGGACGCGCCGACGTTCGAAGCGGCTTACTTCGGCCTCATTGACCCCGTCGACCGCGACCCCGCATCGCTCAGCTACACCGCGATCGTGAAGGACGTCGTCTTCCTCGCGATGGACGACAACGCGACGAACCAGGGCGTTTCAGGCGCCTTCTCGCCTGAGACGATGGAGTGGCTTGCCGGTGTTTTGTCAAAATACAGATCCCGCCCGATCGTTTTCCTCTCGCACCACAACGTGCTCTACGGCTACGGGCAGGAGGGCAGCGCGTCGCACCTGATCCAGAATCCGGAGCTGCCGCAGCTTCTGCGCGATGGCGGCGTGAAGCTCGCGTTGACCGGACACATGCATTATCAGTATGTCTCGCAGCAGGCCGGGCTGTGGGAGATCTTGAGCGCGATGCCGTTTTCGGGAGGACACCTGATCGGGAATCTTGCGGTGGGGAAGACTACGGCAGGTGATGATACAGCCGTGAAAGATCCTGCAGGTGAAGATAACGCGGGAAGTTACAGAATCCTCTACTACGCCGAGCCGATCGACTTCGCGACATACGGCGGCGAGGTGAAAGACGAGCTCGACAGGCTCGACCGGGAGAGCGCAGAGTACATGGACGAGGTCTTTTCACAGCTTCTCGAGCAGAAACGCATTCACGGCACCAAAAAAAAGAAGGTGCTGGAGCTGATTGGCCGGTATTTTGACTACTTTTACGCGGGAACGCTCGCGGAGCACGCGAAGGAGATCAAGGAGGACCCGTCGTACGAGCGGATGATCAAGGCGCTCTGGGACTACAACTACGGGCCGTGGATGCAGCTGACGGTCGAAACGACAAGGTACAGCGCGCGGGAGCTGGAGATCTCGTGGTGAATCCCGGCCAATTTGACAAGCAAAATACCCGGTAGTATGATGAGAAAAAATCCAGCATTTAAGTGCCGCCAGCATCCTTCCGGGACCTGTCGGAGAATAGTGAATCCGGTCAGAATCCGGAACGGTACCGCCACTGTATTCGTGGAGGCCCCGCGCGCGGCGAAAGCCGGTCATTGGACCCCGGTCTGAGAAGGCAGCGCGGCCGGCCCGTGAAGCGAGAGTCAGGAGACCTGCTTAAATGATCCCGTCTATGAGCTCCCGGTCATGGAGCGTGTAGGCTTTTATTATCGTGGAAAAATCGGCCGCGGTAGTCTTTCAAAGGCTATCGCGGCCGTTTTTTACAGGCATCATATCAATACTTATCGTTGGAGGAACACATGAAAAAGAGTGCAGAACGGAACAATGCCAAAAAACTGCTCGCGGTACTTCTGTCAGTTTTCCTGACGGCGGGCCTTACCGCCTGCGGTGCCAAAACACAGCAGGCGCAGCCGGCAGCCCAGACCCAGGACGCCCAGTCCCAGCCGGCCCAGGCAGACGTCCAGACTCAGGACGCAGCTCAGGAAACCAAGGACACCCAGGACGCCACCCCTGAAGCAGACGCCGACCAGGCCGCGATCGACCAGGCCGCCGCAGACCATGTCGCGGAGCTCATCGACGCCATCTACGTCCAGACGAGGGACGAGTACACCGACGCCCTGTGCGCGGAAGCGAAAGCCGCATGGGACGCCCTGACCGACGCGCAGAAAGAGCTGGTCGAGGGTGAAGAGGCGGATCCTGACTATTTTGGCAGAGATACGGGAGACGGATCGGCGGACGATACGAGGAACAGCGATGAGATCGGTGAAAACGAGCTCCTCGTCGTGAGCTTCGGCACTTCCTTCAACGACAGCCGCACCCTGGACATCAAGGGCATCGAGGACGCGCTGGAGGCCGCCTTCCCCGGCTGGGCCGTGAGGCGCGCATTCACCGCGCAGATCATCATCAACCACGTGCAGGCGCGCGAAGGCTATATGATCGACAACATGGAGCAGGCGCTCGGGCGCGCGGTCCAAAACGGCGTCAAAAACCTGGTCATCCAGCCGACCCATCTCATGCACGGCGCGGAATATGACGAGCTCATGGAGACCCTCGACGCATACAGAGATAAGTTCGAGAAAGTCGCCGTTGCGGAGCCTCTTCTGGGCGAAGTCGGCAGTGACGCCACTGTGATCAACGAGGACAAGGAAGCTGTCGCAAAGGCGCTCGTCGCAGATGCCCTTTCCCCCGAAGGATTTGAGAGCATGGAAGCCGCCGCGGCAGACGGCACGGCTTTCGTGTTCATGGGCCACGGCACTTCCCACACGGCAAAGGTTTCCTACTCCCAGATGCAGACCCAGATGAGCGAGCTGGGTTATACGAACGCTTTCATCGGCACAGTGGAAGGTGAGCCTGAAGAGACCTCCTGTGAGAACGTCATCGAAGCGGTCAAGGCCGCCGGCTACACCAAAGTGGTCCTCCGCCCGATGATGGTCGTCGCGGGCGACCACGCCTACAACGATATGGCCGGAGAGGAGGAGGATTCCTGGCTCAACAAGTTCAAAGCCTCCGGCAGCTTCGAGAGTGTCAAAACACAGATCGCCGGACTCGGCAGGATCGCCGACGTCCAGGCCCTCTACGCCGCCCACACGAAGGCTGCGATCGAGTCCGCAGGCCTTCAGGTCGAGCCGGAAGTCACAAAAAGCGCATCCGCAGATGCGGCAAAAAAGAACAGCGAAGCCCTCGAAGACGGCTACTACTCCGTAAAATTTGACACCGACAGCAGCATGTTCAAAGTCAATGAGACCTGCGACGGCAAGGGCACTCTGAAAGTCGAGAACGGAGAGATGACGATCCACGTCACGCTCCTGTCCCAGAAGATCCTGAATCTTTTCCCCGGTACTGCGGAACAGGCCGCGACCGAAGGCGCCGAACTTCTCATGCCCACAGAAGACGCTGTGACGTACAAGGATGGGATTACCGAGACGGTGTATGGTTTTGACATCCCCGTGCCCGCCATCGGCGAGGAATTCGACTGCGCCCTGGTCGGCACAAAAGGGACATGGTACGACCATAAGGTCACGGTCTCCGACCCGGAGAAGCTTTTCCCCCTGGTGGAAGGCCCTGTCACTGCTGAGGTGACTCTGAAAGGCGGCTCTGGAAAGGCGAGCGTCGCCTCCCCTGCAAAGATCGTGTTCGACGGCAAAAAAGCAATCGCCACGATCGTATGGAGCAGCCCCTACTACGAGTACATGATCGTAAACGACGTCAGGTACGAGCCTGTGCAGACTGAGGGCAACTCCACGTTCGAGATCCCTGTCATCCTGGATGCGGAGTATCCCGTCAGCGCCTGCACGACCGCGATGAGCGAGCCGCATCTGATCGATTATACGCTGTGTTTTGACAGCGCGACGATCAAGGGAGAATGAGGATGAAGCACTGCTTTGCAAAGCGGAAGAAAACGAGGCACGGCCTCGCTGACCAAGAGAGCGCGGGGCACGGCCTCGCTGACGAAGAGAGCGCGGGGCACGGTTTCGCTGGCCGGGCCTTCATGAAGCGCCTCCTTCCCCTCCTCCTCGCCGCCGTACTCTTCCTGCCGCTCCTCACCGGCTGCGCGCAGGGACCGGCCGCGGACGGCCTCGGGAACGGCTGGAAAGCCGAGCGCAGCATGGACCTGCAGTTCGCCGACCGGTTTGCCGTGGACTACTATAAAGACGGCTATAAGATCATCAGCCTGGCGGACGGGAGCCGGTTCCTCGTCGTCCCCGAGGGCAAAACACCGCCCGCCGGCATCTCCGGGACAATCGTCCCGCTGTATCAGCCCGTCGAGCACATCTATCTCGCCGCGACGGCGGCCATGTGCCTTTTCGACGCGCTTGGGCGGCTCGACGCGATCGAGCTCTCCGGCACAAAGGAAGACGGCTGGTACATCGAAAACGCCCGCACCGCCATGAAGGAGGGCCGGATCCTCTATGCCGGCAAGTACAGCGAGCCGGATTACGAGCTCCTCATCAGCCATCACTGTCCGGTCGCGATCGAATCGCTGATGATCGGTCACGCGTCGGAGGTAAGGAGCAAGCTGGAGGAGCTGGGGATCGCGGTCTTTACCGACCAGGCGAGCATGGAGAGCCACCCGCTCGGCCGCACCGAATGGATCAAGGTCTACGGGGCCCTTCTGAACGAAGAGGAGAAGGCGGATGAACTGTTCGCGCAGCAGGCAAGCTACCTGGACTCCGTTCAGGGGGAGGAGAGCTCCGGCAAAACAGTGGCCTTTTTCCACATCAGCTCCTCGGGGCGCGTGGTCGCGAGGAAAAGCGGCGACTACGTCACGAAGATGATCGAGCTCGCGGGAGGCAAGTATGTTTTTGACGATCTCGGAGATTCGAAGACGCGAACTTCCACGGTGAACATTGAGATGGAGCAGTTCTTTGCATCGGCCAAAGACGCGGACTACCTGATCTACAACAGCGCGATCGACGGCGAGATCCGCTCGATGGACGAACTTCTGGCAAAAAACAGCCTCCTTTCAGAATTCAAAGCTGTCCGGGACGGAAACGTCTGGTGCACGAGCGAGAACATGTACCAGGAGACGATGCAGCTCGGGCAGATGATCGCCAGCTTCCGGCGGATCTTTTCCGGGGAGGCGGACGATCTGGAGGAAGTGCCGTTTTTATACCGCGTAAAATAGGCGGCTTCCGCCCTCCGGCAGAGCAGATGTTTCTCTCCGGCAGGGCAGCCGTTTCTCTCCGGCAGGGTAGCCGTTTCTCTCCGGTAGGGTAGCCGTTTCACCCTGCTATTTCATGCTTTCGGGCGACCGGCCCAAACGAGGTAATTCAATGACCCGGAAAACACAGACGACAGACCATAGCGGAACTTCCACCGGCGTCGGCAGCGCCGGCCGGTTTTCCTCCGGCGTCGGCAGCGCCGGCCGGTTTTCTGCGGTCATGGCCGGGATCAGCGCGCTTCTCGTCCTGTCGCTCATCTTAAACGTGAATATCGGGTCGGTGCACATTGCGGCGGGCGATGTTTTGGCAATGACGTGGAACGGGATCCGGTACGGGCTCGCCGATCTTGTGACAGGGGGCAGGTATGCGGAGCAGCTGAATGCGGTCGTAAACGGATCGACACAGAGCCAGATCCTGTTCAGCATCCGGATGCCGCGCATGCTGCTGGCGGCGGTGCTCGGCGGCGCACTGGCGGTGTCGGGGTACCTCCTGCAGGTCTTTTTCCGAAACCCGATCGCGGGACCGTTCGTCCTCGGGATCTCCTCCGGCGCCAAAATGGTCGTCGGCATCACGCTGATCTTCCTCGCCGGCCGCATAGGGAACCTCAGCCCGCTCACGCTGATCTTCGCCGCGTTTCTCGGGTCGCTCCTCATCACGGCTGTCGTCCTTGTGTTCTCACAGAAGGTCCGGAACATGTCGATGCTTCTGGTGGTCGGCATCATGGTCGGCTATCTCTGCAGCGCCGTCACCGATTTCTGCATCACATTCGCAAACGACCACGACGTAGTCAACCTGACGAACTGGTCCATGGGCACGTTCTCCGGGGCGAACTGGGACCATGTGAAGACCGCGGCCCTGATCTGCTTTCCCGGCGTCATCGCGGCGTTCCTCATCGCGAAACCGCTGGCGGCCTACGCGCTCGGGGAAGGTTACGCGCAGAGCATGGGCGTCCGCGTGAAGTCCTTCCGGGTGCTGATGATCCTGCTTTCCAGCCTTTTGTCCGCGTGCGTCACCGCACTCGCCGGGCCGATCTCGTTCGTCGGCATCGCGGTCCCCCACATCACGCGCACCGTCCTCAAATCCTCCAAACCTTCCTTTGTGATCCCTGCGAGCTTTTTGTGCGGAGGGGTCTTTTGCGTCTTCTGCGACCTTATTGCGCGGACACTGTTTTCGCCGGTGGAACTGGCCATCGGCACTGTGACTTCCGTTTTCGGGGCGCCTGTCGTGATCTACATGATGGTCGCAAGGCGGCGGATGCAGGAGGACTAGGCTTCCGGCGGGGCGTTCACGGCCGGTTTCGGCACATGGGTGAAAGAAAATGAATCACTATTTTGAAACGAGCGGCCTGTCGGTCGGCTACAATGGCAAAACACTGATCCGCGACATCTGCGTCGGCATCGAAAAGGGAAAGATCCTCACGCTGATCGGCCCCAACGGCGCGGGGAAATCCACGATCCTGAAATCCGTCACAAAGCAGCTCGCGCTGATACACGGAACTGTGTCGATCGCATCAAAAGATATTTCTGAGTGGTCGCCGAAAGAGATGGCCAGGCAGGTCGCGGTCGTCCTCACGGACCGCATTCGCCCGGAGCTGATGACCAGCGAAGAAGTGGTCGCGATGGGCCGCTACCCGTACACGAACATGTTCGGAAAACTCACGCCCAAAGACACGGAAGCCGTCCGGGACGCGCTCGCGCGGGTCCATGCGACGGAGCTGGCAGGGCAGGATTTTGGCACCTTGTCGGACGGCCAGAGGCAGCGGGTGCTGCTCGCGCGCGCGATCTGCCAGGAGCCCGGGGTGCTGGTCCTCGACGAGCCCACGGCGTACCTCGATATCCGCCACAAGGTCGAGCTTCTCGATATCCTGCGCGACCTCGCGCAGAACCGGGGCACGACGATCATCCTGTCCCTTCACGAGATCGACCTCGCGATGAAGATCTCGGATTACCTCATGTGCGTGAAGGGAGACACCATCGCGGCCTTCGGCACGCCGGAAGAGGTGCTGGGCGGGGGCGGGATTGCAGTGTTCAGGCCGGCCGGGCGTGCGGCTGAGTCGTCTGGGCCGGCCGGTTGTGCGGCTGCGTCGTCTGGGCCGGCCGGTTGTGCGGCTGAGTCGTTTGGGCCGGCCGGAGTCGGGAACATGATTGTGGCGCCCGGCGCGCCTTTTGAGACCCCGGACCGGAACGCGATCGAGCGCCTCTACGACATGGAGAGCGGGTCCTGCAACCTGCTCTTTGGCAGTATCGAGCTTGCCAAGCCTTTAGGCCGGCCGCGCGCGTTCGTCGTTGCGGGCTGCGGATACGGCATCGCCTGCTATCGCCTCCTCCAGAAGAAAAACATCCCCTTCGCGACAGGAATTCTCTTCCCCAATGACGTCGATTATCAGGTTGCCGCGGCGCTCAGCGACCACGTCGTCTGCACCCCTCCTTTCGAAGAGATGTCGCAGGCCCAATTCGACGACGCTGCTCAAATTCTGCTCGCCTGCGACTTCGTCGTCGACGCGGGTACGCCTGTCGGCACCTTGAACAAATACAATGGCAAGTTGCTGGGGCTCGCGAGAGAGCGGGGGATAGCGGTGTATAGCGGGAGTGAGCTGCGGAAGGGGCTCTGAAAGGGGGAATGAGTTCGGTTTCCAGGCAGTGTCTAGGGCGGTAAGCTGGCTTTGTCCGATAAGAATGGGAAAAGCATTGTCTTATCGGACGACCTACGAGGTGTTTGGCTCGATTTGTCCGATAAGAATGGGAAAAAGCATTGTTTTATCGGACGACCTACAAGGTGTTTGGCTCGATTTGTCCGATAAGAATGGGAAAAAGCATTGTTTTATCGGACGACCTACAAGGTGTTTGGCTCGATTTGTCCGATAAGAATGAGAAAAAGCTTTGCCTTATCGGACAACGCTCGAGGTGGCAAATTAGTTTTGTCCAATAAGACTGAGGACACGTGCTATTTTATCGGATGAATTGTGGCTAGACTTGATTATCTGATCCGATAAGATTGAGGACATGTGCTGTTTTATCGGATGAATTGTTGTCTGACTTGTTTATCCGATCCGATAAGATTGAGAAAACTATAGAGTTTATCGGACAGCAGGTGATCTGGCTAGCTTTTTTATACCGATAAGATTGAAAAACCATAAAGTTTATCGGATAGCAAGTGAGCCAACTGGCTTAGTTACATAAATGAGGAGCAACAGATATGGAAAACAAGATCCCCCGCATAGTGATCGCAGGTACGAACAGCGGATGCGGGAAGACCACTGTCACATGCGCGGTGCTGCAGGCGCTGGTCGACAGGAAGCTGAGCGTCGGCGCTTTTAAGTGCGGCCCGGACTATATAGATCCGATGTTTCACAGCCGGGTCACGGGGAACCGCTGCGCGAATCTCGACAGCTTCTTTTTCCCGGAAAACACGCTGAAGTACCTGCTCGCCAAAAATGCCGCCGG
>CACXMK010000028.1 GCA_902768735.1 uncultured Lachnospiraceae bacterium
TACTATCACGGATACACCTACTCTGAGACGCATTTCCTCAACAATACGTACATCAACGGGATCAACGTCAGCAATATGACCGCGCCGGAAGTGGAGAAGATCCTCTCCCAGAAGGCGGACGGCTATCAGCTCACGCTGCGGTTCCGCGACGGCGAGGAAGAAGTCATCTCCGGGTCGGAGATCGGCTTTAAGGTGAAACCGGATGGAAGCGTGGACAGGATTCTGTCATCGCAGGACCACAAAAAATGGTTCATGTGCTTTTTCAGGCGTACGGACGGCGAAGTGGAACTGAACACGACGTACGATCCGGACCGCCTCATGACAGCGGTGAACGCGCTCCCCGAGCTCCAGAAAGACAAGATGATCGCGCCTGTGGACGCATATATCGTGCTCGAGGGCACGACGTTCAATATTATTCCCGAGATCGAGGGAAATACGATCAATCTCTCCGTCGTCAGGCTGGCGGCCGAGGAAGCTGTGCAGAAAGAGGAGACTGAGATCGAGGTCGCTAAGCTCAAGTGGTCCTACAGAAAGCCGAAAGTCCGCGCGAAGGACCAGGCGATCATCGATGAGTGTGCAAAATACAATCACATGCTCGCCGGCAGCATCACATGGGATCTTCCGAGCGGCGAGACGATGACGATCGACAAAGAAACGACCGTAAACTGGCTCTCTCAGGATGAAAACGGGAACTACTACAGGGATGAGGATCTCTGGGAAGAGAAGATCGAATTCTGGGTTGACGAGCTGGCGAGAAATGTCAACACAGTCGGAAAGACGTGGACCTTCCATGCGACGAACTATGGAGACATTCAGGTGAGCGGAGGTGATTACGGCTATTCCGTCAACAAGGTGAAGGAAAGAGAGGAAATCTTTGACCTTCTCTGGGACGGCGATACAGATGAAAGGGATCCGTATTTCTACTCGCAGCAGTATACGCGCGGAACCGGTATTGGCGGAACCTATATCGAAGCAAATCTGTCAAAACAGCACGTCTGGATCTATATCGACGGAACCTGCGTCTGTCAGACCGACTGCGTATCGGGACTTCCGGCGAACGGACGCGGCACCCCTACCGGTGTCTTCCAGATCCTTTACAAAGATACAGATACCGACCTCAAGGGACAGAGACTCGCGAACGGCCAGTACTCCTACATCTCTCATGTGGATTACTGGATGCCTTTCTACAACGGGTGCGGTTTCCATGACGCGAGCTGGAGGTCGAGCTTTGGCGGCACGATCTACAAATACGACGGATCACACGGCTGTATCAACCTTCCTCCGTCCATTGCCGGCACTTTCTACAGTTATGTGAGGACAGGAATGCCGGTTATCGTATTCTATTAATCTGTCGGGTTTTTGATCTGCCGGGGATCTGATAATCTGCCGGGGATCTGATAATCTGCCGGGGATCTGATGATCTGCCGGGTTTCTGATCTGTCGGGGATCTGATGATCTGCCGGGTTACACTACAGGGATTTACCCTTCCACCTTCCATAGGAGAACACCCCTGTGGAAGGTGGTTTTTTGATAATCACAGGACAATTAGATGCAAAGAGATTTGACGCAGGGCAACCTGTTCGGAAAGATGATGCAGTTTGCCGTTCCGTATCTCGTCGCCTGTTTTCTGCAGACGTTTTACGGGATGGCGGACCTGTTCATCACGGGACAATTCAATGGCGCGGCGGCGGTTTCCGCGGTAGCGGTCGGCAGCCAGGTGATGCATATGCTCACTGTGGTGATCGTCGGACTCGCGATGGGTACCACCGTGTGCATCAGCAGATCGATCGGCGCAGGCTCGCAGAAGCAGGCAGCCGGGTACATCGGGAATTCTGTTGTGATGTTTGCCGGCATTGCAGTGGTCCTGACTTTTATTCTGCTGTTCAGTATCGGCGGGATTCTGGGGATCCTGGCGGTTCCTCCGGAAGCGCTGGAGGATGCCCGCAGATACCTTGTCATCTGCTTTGCAGGTGTTCCGTTCATCGTAGCTTATAACGTGATCAGCAGTATCTTCCGCGGAATGGGAGATACCGGGAGCCCGATGGCCTTTGTGGCGATCGCGGGTCTTATCAATGTGGGGCTAGACTATGTTTTGATCGGTCCCATGAAAATGGGGGCAGCAGGGGCGGCGTTCGCGACAGTCAGCGCCCAGGCGATTTCCGTGATGCTGGCCCTATTGTTCCTCGTCAAAGGAAACGGCGGAGTCGGCGTCACGAAGAGCGACTTTCGCCCTGACGGGCAGCTGATGTCCCGCCTTGCGGGGATCGGTGTGCCGGTAGCCTTCCAGGAGGGACTGATCCAGGTGTCGTTCCTCGTCATCACAGCGATCGCGAACAGCCGCGGCGTCAATGTCGCGGCGGCTGTCGGCATCGTGGAGAAGATCATCTGTTTTCTGTTCCTTGTGCCCTCGTCTATGCTCTCAACCGTTTCGGCGGTCGCCGCGCAGAACGCCGGCGCAGGTAAGCACGAGCGCAGCCGGAAAGCGCTGTGGTACGGCATCACTGTCTGTGTGACTGTCGGCGCGGTCGTCTTTCTGGTCTGCCAGTTCGCGGCGGAACAGATCGTCGGCGTATTTGTGACAGACGAGCCGGAAGTGGTCAGGCTTGGCGGGCAGTACCTGAGATCCTACACGATCGACTGTATGATCGCGGGAATCCATTTCTGCTTCGGCGGATATTTCAGCGCGTATGGAAAGTCGCTCTATTCTTTTTTCCACAACATCGCGTCCATCGCGCTCATAAGGATTCCGGGCGCATACCTGGCGTCCGTCCTGTTTCCTGCGACGCTTTACCCGATGGGGCTCGCGGCGCCGACGGGCTCGCTCCTGTCGACGTTCATCTGCTTGTATCTGTATAAAAGACTGGTCGCGAAGCAGGAGAAGATGTTTCCCGGATTTTGAGCGGTTGGGCGCATTTGTAAAGTGGGGAAAAAATGTTCCCACAGATTTTGAGTGAGTTGGGCGCAGGCATCTGATCAAGTGCAAAATGTTCCAATAATTCTTGCGATGAAAGGCAGAGTTGGGCGCAGCGAGCAGTGTTTTGAAAAATGTATACAAATAGAAGCCTGACTATTGGAACACTATTTCCGTATGCCCGTATCACGCCCAACTATCCTAAGATTAGTCATTATTTGTGGAGCATTTTCTTAGAATAATCTCATTACGCCCAACCGCGATGAAATTAGATGGAACATTTTTGGCGAATGCCTATGTCACGCCCAACCATTCAGTATACGCAATAATCCCTGGGGAACAAATCTGAGAAACATTCTCACCCGGCAACATATGGGGAGAAAACAATGAGAGAAACAGAAAAAATCCTGTCGAAAAATGAAGAAATGACAGCTGGAGTGGATGGCGATAGCCGGGAGGCAGCAAACGGACACTACCACACGCACGACGGCGTTCATTACCACACGCACGACGGCGAGGAAGCACACAGCCATGAAGGCGAGAACGCCCATGACCACAGCCGCGACGGAGAGCATGCCCATGACCACGGCCATAACGGCGGGCATGCCCATGACCACCACAACCACAGCCACACGCACGATCCGCAAGAGACGCGCGCCATCATCAATCGTCTCAAGCGGTCGATCGGACATCTCGACAAAGTGCGCCGCATGGTGGAAGAGGGCGAGGACTGCGCGGACGTACTGATCCAGTTGTCCGCGGTGAAGTCAGAGATCAACAATACCGGAAAGCTCATTCTCAAGCAGCATATGGAGCACTGCATTGTAGAGGCCGTCAGGGAGAATGACCGGGAATCCATCGAAAAAATGAACGAAGCGATCGACCGCTTCATGAAATAAGATCATTCTGCCGCACTGATCGAAAACAACGGAGCAACTGACGCAGAGACAGCCTGCGGCGCTGTCCAAGGTAAAGAGAAAGGACTTAAAATGGACGACAAACAGCGCAAGTACCAGATTGACACACCGGAAAACAGGGCGTTCCTGCAGGCAAACGCAGAGGCGCTGCTTAGCTTCGGGCATAGATTTCCGTCTCCCGAAGGCGGCTCCTATTATCTTGGCGACGACGGCACACCCTGGAAGGACAGAAACCGCGAGACATGGATCACGGCGAGAATGTGCCATGTTTACAGCCTGGGCGCTATGCTGGGCCACGGCGGAAGCGAGGCGCTGGCCGACGCGGCACTGAAGGGCCTGCGCGGTGAGCTCCACGACACAGTGAACGGCGGGTGGTATAGCGGAAGAACTGCGGGGGGCGATGTTTTGGCAGGGAAGCAGTGCTATGCGCACGCTTTTGTGATCCTCGCCGCATCGAGCGCGCTGCTGGCAGGCCGCCCCGGGGCACAGGAGCTCTTTGACGAGGCGGTCGCCCTCTATGACGAGCGCTTCTGGAATGAGGAGGAAGGCCTCTCCTGCGACACCTGGAACACGGAATTCACAGAACTCGACAGTTACCGCGGCCTGAACGCGAATATGCATACAGTCGAGGCGTTCCTTGCGGCATCCGACGCGACAGGCGAGCCAAAATACAGGGTACGCGCAGGCCGTATCATCGACCGCGTTCTCGGATGGGCTCAAGACAACGGCTGGAGAATGCCGGAACACTATAGCAGCGACTGGCAGCCCGACCTTCTGTGCAACATGGATAAACCGGACGACCAGTTCAAGCCCTACGGAGCGACGCCGGGACACGGCATCGAATGGGCGCGCCTGATCGCGCAGTGGTCGCTCTCCACGTACGGTGGCGTTATCAGGAAAGAAGCATACTATCTGGAAGCCGCGGCAAACCTGTTTGACCGTGCGATTTCGGACGGCTGGAATGCGGACGGCGCGCCGGGAATCGTCTACACGACGGACTGGAACGGAAAACCCGTCGTCCACGACAGGATGCACTGGACGCTGGCTGAGGCGATCAACACGTCCGCCTGCCTGTACCGCATTACAGGAGATGAGAAGTACGCGGAGCGCTACGAGGAATTTATGCGCTATTTAGATGAGAAAGTGATGGACCATGTGAACGGCTCCTGGTTCCATCAGCTCGACAGCCGGAACAGGCCGCTGGATACTGTGTGGCCGGGCAAATCCGACCTGTATCACGCGCTGCAGGCGATGCTGATTCCGTACTACGAGCCGGATCTCTCGATCGCGGCGGCGGTAAAGATGGGGAAGAAGATCTAGCCGATGCTTTGGGGGATTTATTGCCGGTTGAGGGGCGGTGGAAGCCCTATGGGCGTCCCTCAACCGTCCGATTCGTCGATTTAAGCTTGAATTGCCGTTTGAGGGGCGGTGGAAGCCCTATGGGCGTCCCTCAACCGGCCAATTTATGGATTTAAGCTTGAATTGCCGTTTGAGGGGTGATGGAACCCTTTCGGGCGTCCCTCAACCGTCCAATTCGTCGATTTAAGCTTGAATTGCCGGTAAAGGGGCGATGGAAGCCCTATGGGCGTCCCTCAACCGTCCGATTCGTCGATTTAAGCTTGAATTGCCGTTTGAGGGGCGGTGGAAGCCCTATGGGCGTCCCTCAACCGTCCAATTCAGAAATATCAACTTGATATGCCGCTTAGAAGGCGGCTAAAGGGTGTCAAACGGCACCAAACCGGAAACACTTGCAGGGAGAAGGAAAAGCATGCCAGAAATTATGACAGAAAAGGAAGCGCAGGCGCTGAAAGCGCGTAGGGCACGAAGAAGACGTAAGCGTGAAGCAATGCGCAGAAAGAGACAGAGGCAGATCAGGATCCGCCTGGCGATCCTTGCGATCGTAATCATAGTGGCGCTTATTGGCGTAGGTGTTGTTGCCTTCGGAAATCACAAGAAGAATGTGCGGGAGCAGGAAGCAGCGCTCGCTGCGTCCCGTGAGATCGCTGAGCAGCAGGAAGCGGCCGCAGCAGAGGCATCCCGCATAGCGGCGGAGGAAGCCGCAGCAGAAGCAAGCCGCAAGGCAGCAGAAGAAGCGAAGACTGCAGACAAGAAGACGGAAGAAGAAAAGACTGCAGACAAGAAGACGGAAGAAGAAAAGACTGCAGACAAGAAGACGGAAGAAGAAAAGACTGCAGACAAGAAGACGGAAGAAGCAAAAGCTGCAGACAAGAAGACAGAAGCAGCTGCAGCCGGCTCAACAAGTCAGGCGCCAACAACCGACGACCAGAAGGCAGCTGAGCAGAAGAAGACCGACGACCAGAACACGGCTGATCAGAAGAAGACCGAGACTGCCACCGAGAAGTCTTCCCGCGAGAAAGCGGAGGAAGAAGGCGCTTTGGCGGCGTCCCGCAAAGCCGCTGAGGAAGAAAAGGCAAGGGAAGAAGCCGGAAAGATCCCCGGACTTAACAAGAGCTATGATTTCAAGACCACGGACCAGACAGAGGACGTGCCCGATGACATCGACAGCGAGTATGCCGTCATAGTCGACCTGGTAAGCGGCAACGTGATCGCGGGCAGGAATTACGATGAGACCATGTACCCGGCCTCCATGACCAAAATACTGACGCTCCTTGTAGCTGCCGAGAATATCGACCGCAAGAAGCTCGACACAGACACCTATGAGATCCATCAGGGGATCACGAGCTATGTTTACAGCAACCAGATGAGCCAGGTGGGATGGGGCATCGGCGACACGCCGTCGATCAGGAGCCTGATGTACGGGACGATCCTTCCCTCCGGCGCGGACGGCGCGCTCGCGCTCGCAGAGTATACAGCCGGTTCGGAAGAGGCCTTTGTCGAGCTCATGAACAAAAAACTGAAAGAGCTGGGAATCTCCGACACGGCGCACTTTACGAACGTCGTCGGGGCTTTTGACGAGGATCACTACTGCACGGCGCTTGATATGGCGACGATCCTGAGGGCAGCGATCGACAACGAGCTTTGCCGGGAAGTGCTCTCCTGCCATTACTATGAAGTGGAGCGCTCGCTCGACGATGATGCCGAGCTCATCGGCATCTCCAACTGGTTCCTCAGGAGGATAGAGGACAAGGACACACACGGCGAAGTCATCTGCGGAAAGACCGGCTTTGTTTCGGAAGCAGGATACTGCGCGGCAAGTTACCAGAAGTCTGACGGCGGCGGTCACTACATCTGCGTGACAGCTGACGGGCCCGGAATCTGGCCTTGCATCTACGACCATGTGGAGCTTTACGAGACGTACACAGAGTAATGACGCCGCCGCGTGATTGAGGCAGTCATACAACGAGACGTACACAGAGTAATGACGCCGCCCTGCGTGATTGAGGCAGCCCCGCAGTATTTCGCGCGGATGACAGAGAAAAGACAACATCGTTAGTGACAGATGAGGTACGGCAGTGAACAGTAATAACGGATATGGCAAAAACACTCTGATCGGCGGCGCCCTGTTGCTCGCAAGCCTTGCGATCGCCGCGATCGGCGTGATCGTAAGTCTCAGGACCGGATCGGACCGGTATTTTCTCATAGCTAGCATTCCGACGGCAGCGCTGATCGTAGCCGGCGGAATGAAGATCCGTCGAGGAATGCTGATGGGCGAAAACCGCCTGCTCCTTCCCGCCGGCGAGCAGACGATCACCGCGGAAGTGCTGGGCGTAACGAGAAGCCTTCGGACGGCAGGCGAAAAGACAACCTACTGCATCGTGGTCCGCTACAAGGACCCCGTGACAGGCAGGGAGGAGACCTTCAGCAGCCGCCCTTTGGACAGCTACCCCGGCAAAGAAGTCATTGGCAAAACAGTGACCGTCCGCCTGGATCCCGGCGAGAAAGGCAAATATGTCGTAGAGATCGACCCGCTGCTTGAAGCGGTGAAGAAGGAGCGCGAGCTGCAGGCTGGCATAGCGCCGTCCGGCGCGCGTGAGCCTGAAGCGCCGAAGGAAAGCGCAGAAAAAAGCGCAGAGAAAAGTGCAAAAAAAAGCGCAGAGAAAAGTGCAGAGAAAAGTGCAGAGAAAAGTGCAGAAAAAAGCGCAGAGAAAAGTGCAGAAAAAAGCGTAGAAGAAAACGCAGAAAAAGGCACAGAAAAAAGCGTAGAAGAAAGCGCAGAAGAAAGCAGTACAGGGGGAAAAAATGGCGGAACTGCGTAAATACAGATATTGCGGCGTGAACCTGTGCCTCGCGGCTGTGCAGGCGGTGATCTTCGCGCTCTGTGTTTTGAAAGGGAGCCGGTGGTACTTGTGGGGGCGCTGCGGCACGGATCTTGTGCTGAGAGACGGGCAGTATTGGCGGCTTCTGACGTCCGTTTTTCTTCATGCGGACATCCGGCATCTGGGGAGCAACCTTCTCGTCCAGATCCTTCTGGGAAATCCGGTGGAGAGGAACATCGGACACGTGAAGTATCTGGCCCTCTATCTGCTGTCGGGGATCGGCGGGAACATCGTCTCTGTCCTCTATGACAGCGCGCTGGGCGTCAACACGTATTCGGTGGGGGCGAGCGGCGCGGTCTTCGGCGTCATAGGCGTTCTGATCCTGCTCATCGTGAAGGGCAGAAAAAAACTGCGAAGAGGCTCCTCGTTGCTTGCGAGGGCGGCGTTCGCAGTCTTCTTCTCGATTTACAGCGGGTTCAGAAACCCTTATACGGACAACGCGGCGCATCTGGGCGGTCTCGCCGCAGGCGTCCTTTTAGGCCTCCTCCTTACTCTTGGGATGGAGGATGTAGACCTGCGTGACCTGAGATAGAAAAAATAGACAGGCCTAGAAAAGGCAGTATATGTGCCCGGCGGAGAGCATTAGAGTATCGTGAGCCGACGCCGGGCATATATACTGCCTCATACTATGCCCGCTTAGTGATTGCGGGTCTGCAGGATCCGGATGCCGTTGACTTCGAGTTCGTCCGTCACCGGGATCAGCAGATATTCCATTCCGTCTATGACGCGGGTCTTCAGCATATCCGCCATCTCTGCCTTGACGCTGATCTTCAGCGAGGGGGACTTGACCTCCAGCTTTGACGTGTCGATCAGGTTCTCTGCCATCAGAGGCACGCCTTCTCCTACGGCTTCGTCGTAAGCCGCGTCAAAATCGCTCAAAACGCTCTGATCCGCGCCGTTCTCTGAAAGGAGACGGCGCATTTCTGCTTTCTCGATCTGCACGGGCTCCCCGCTGTCCTTGTTCTGTTCGATGAGTTCGTTCACCGCGTCGTTCAGGTTTTTGACATTCTCAAAGTTGCAGCCCCGGCCGAGCGTCTGCTCCACCATGGACTTGAAGAGCTCTTTCTGGTCCGCTTCCGGGATCGGGAGCACGCAGCCAAGGAGGTCCGAACTGATCTCCTCGTGGCGCTCGTCCTGCTTGCGGCAGTAGTAGAGGAGGCTGTGGATGTCGGGCATCCTGTCGTTGAAAGCGGGGAAGAGGAATCCGCTGACGGGCTTCTGGACAGCCCAGTCCATGCGCCTGTCGAGGAATGTGCACGCCTCCTCGTCGTAGCAGAGACCCTCTTTCATAAGGATGACGGGGCAGATGCAGCACAAAAGGAACGGATAGACGTAGTCCGACGCGTCTTCCATCTCGGCGTTGTCGGTGCCCTTGGACGGAATGTCGTAGACCCCGTGGATGAGGAGGATCAGGTACTTGGACTCTGAGTGGAAATGCTTTACAACGCTCTCAAAGAACTCTGTCAAAACACCGTCGTCCCGGAGCCCCGACTGCTGCAGCTTATAGAGCGCCTGCTGCCTGCCGCCGTCCATCTCCTCCGAGATAGGGAACTCCATGTTGAAGAGATTTCTGCCGAGCTTGCCGGAAAGGGCGCTGCGGAGGATCTCGCAGTATTTTTCCAGAGACTCCTTTTCCATGGAGGCGAGGGAGTCGTGCAGCTCCTGTATGACTTTACCTTCTTCATTCACATAGCAGCCGCGGATCCGGTCTATACAGCTGTCCGGCTTTATGAGTTTTCTGATCTCGCTGATCGCTTTTTTATCCATGCGTTCTCCTTCTGAATAGTGTTTTCTTATAGTGTTTTCTTCGCGTGTCGGAATCTTACTATACTACGAATTCCGGTGTTGCGCCAGTGAAAACAATCTCCGAAAATTTATGTTTCGCTAGTGGAAAAATAATGGTATAATACATATTCAGAGTGAATTTTGCGCTACGCGCATACAATAATTGCGCTACGCGCAGAGAATGGGAGGAAATGTCTTATGGAAACTAATGGAAATCGCAATGACGCCAAGTGGGATGCTTTTGAGGAGATGATGGAGAACAAAGTCGTCTTCACAGTTCCGATCGACGAGAGGGTGTAAGAGCATTTATTCCCGCGTCCCAGCTGAGCACAAGCTATGTGGAAGATGTCAGCGAATGGATCGGCAAAGAGATCGACGTCGTTATCATCACAGCGGACAGGGAAAAGCAGCGTCTGGTGCTGTCCGGAAGAGAAGCGGCCAAGATCAAGCGCGGCCAGGAGAAGAAGGCCCGCATCGAAGCCCTCACTGTCGGCACTGTGCTCGAGGGCAAAGTTGAGACAATTAAGCCTTACGGCGCATTTGTAGACCTCGGAAACGGCATCAGCGGCCTGGTCCACATTTCTCAGATGAGCACCAAGAGAGTTGCTACCCCTGAGGAAGTCTGCAAGGAAGGCGACACCGTTAAGGTTAAGATCACGAGAGTGAAGGACGGCAAGGTCAGCCTGAGCATGAAGGCTCTTGAAGAAGCTCCCGCACCTGCGGAAGACGAGATCCCGGATCTGTCCAAGTTCGTTAGCCGCGAGAAGGCGACCACGAACCTCGGCGATCTGATGAAGAATCTTAAACTCAACTGATTGATTGTATAGAGGGGAGAACGGGCGGTCTTTGTACCGCCCGTTCTTACGTAGAGGCAGGGGACGCACTTTTGGGCCAAAACAGTGCTGAGCGCAGCGCATTCATGTGAAGAGGCAGAGTGATCATGAGGATCAAAGGCAGGAAGAAAAACTTAAAAGTGAAAAACTCCAAAGTGAAAAACTCTATTGTGTTGATCCTGGCCCTTCTATTGCTCACTATGCCCTGCGGCATGAACGGGAAGGCGGCAGAAGCGGGGGAACAGGCTGAGGAAGCCGCGACAGAGCAGGCTTCAGAGGAGGCATCTGAGGCATCTGAGGCATCTGACCAGGCCGGCGAGGAGATAGCAGACGGCTTTGTGGAGATCCTTGTAGAAGGAAGCCTCGAGGAGTTCGACAGGCAGGTGATCCTTGACAGGATCAATGAGATCCGGGAAGAAGCTTGCCGGGAAGGCGTGTCGAGCCCGATCGACGGCGAGCCGCTGCGTCCGGAGGACTATGTGCCGCTCACGTGGTCGTACGAGCTCGAAAAGATCGCGATCCTGCGCGCGGCGGAGAGCACGATCCTGCAGGATCATGTGAGGCCTGACGGCACAGAATGCTTCAGTGCAGCGCCGGAAGGTGTTCCGTACACAATGGAGACGCTCGCGTGGGGATTTGGAAGCGCGGCTGCCGCCGTTGAAGGGTGGTATTCCGAAAAGACAGCTTATGTGGAAGGAGCCGGAAGCCCGGCGGGCCACTACATTGCGCTGATTAACCCTGAGAACCGGCTTGTCGGCGTCGCTGATCTTCGCGCCGAATGGCAGCGGGACGCCTGCGCGGGAGCGTTTGCATCGCACGGGGAGGCGGGGACAGCTCAGAATGAACAGGTTTCTGAGACTGCCGGGTGGAGCATTCCACTGCTGAAGTCCTATCTTCCAACGGTGATCGACAGAGCAGTGCTGGTGACAGCAAAAAGGATCGCGAATGCGGTGAAATTAGCAAGATAAAGAGGGGGACGCCATGAAATACAAACTCAAAAGGCTCAGCAGAGAACTGGCAAGCCGCGGAAAAGTGCTTGAATTCTACAGGGATACGATGGAACTGCCGGGCGGACAGATCGAGAAGTGGGATTTTGTGCACCACACAAAGGGCGGCGGCGCCTGTGTGGTCCCTGTGCTGCCCGACGGGCAGATTCTGATGATCCATCAGTACAGGCCGATGGCTGAGAGGGAGACGACAGAACTGCCGGCGGGCGCTTTCGATGCGGACGATCCGGATTTTGCCGTGACAGCTTCGAGAGAGCTTGAGGAGGAGACGGGCTACAGATGCGGGAAGATCCGCCGCCTCGTGCGCCTCGATACTGCGATCGCGTGGTGCGATGAGCGCGTCGAGATCTATCTGGCGGAGGACCTTGTGAAGGTGGGCGGCCAGCAGCTCGACGAGGCGGAAGAGATCCGCGTGGAGGCGATCCCTGTCGAGGAGCTCAAGCGGAGGATATTCGCCGGGGAGATCCGCGACGCCAAAACAGTGGCCGGTGTTTTGGCCTATCTGGCGACGCGGTCGGAATGAAGAGGTGTCAATGAAGCAGCGACGCGGTCACAATGAAGCAGCGATGCGGCGTCAAAACACAGACCGCCGCAGCGTCAGAAGACAGACCGCCGCACCATCAGAGGACAGACCGCCGCAGCATCAGAGGACAGACCGCCGCAGCGCCAGAAGACAGACCGCCGCACCATCAGAGGACAGACCGCCGCAGCATCAGACCCTGCTCGCGTGGCAGGTGAGATACAGGATCTGATATTCGTAGGAGGCATTGTGCAGGAAGCGCATGCCTCCTTTTACGCGCTCGTCGTCGAGGTTCGAGAAGGGATCGTCGAGGACGAGGAACGGCTTTTCTGAGGGATACATGGCGTCGATCATCGCCATGCGGCGGCACAGGCCGATAAGGTCCCTCGTGCCTTCGCTCATAAGGGAGGGGTCACGGGGAAGACCTTCGCTCATGACCGTGATGCCAAAATCGGCGTCAGTTTTGATATTCTCCGCCGATTCTCCGGTGAGCATCGCGTAGTGCTGGCTGAAGGAGCGAAGGAAAGGGTTCATGTAGCGCGAATTGAAAGAGGTGCGGGCCTGTTCCAGGTAGGCGGCTGTTTTGACACAGGTGTCGTACTGAAGGCGGAGCGTTTCAATCTCTTTGCGGAGATTTTGGAGCTGGCCGGCGGCGTCCCCGGACTCTTTGATCCGGTCGCGGAGGTCGTCAGCCTGCTGCGCGGCGCTCAGAAGGCGGCGCCGGCATTCCTCCTCGCGGCGGTCATAAAGTGCGGGCTGGGCTGCGGCTCTCTGCAGAGAAACCGGCGCTGCGTTCAGGCCTTCACGGGAACCCGGCGCTGCGTTCAGGCCTTCACGGGAACCCGGTGCAGCGGTCAGGCCTTCACGGGAACCCGGTGCAGCGGTCAGGCCTTCACGGGAACCCGGCGCTGCGTTCAGGCCTTCACGAGAACCCGGTGCAGCATTCAGGCTTTCACGCTGCGACGCATCACTTGACTTACTGTCTGCCGGAAGTCGACGGAGCTGCAGTTTCAGAGCGTGCAGCGTCTGTTGTTCCTCCTGCATCTGCACCTGCGCGCGCTTCATCCTGATGCTAAGGGTGCGCAGAGATGCGCGCAGTTCGGCTTCTTCTTCCTGTAGTGAGAGGAGATCCTGAGAAGGGATGATTTCCTCTGTTGCCACGCGGCGGAACCGAACCAATGAATAGGATCCGGCACCGAGCAGAAGAATGCCAATCGTAAGGAAAGGCAGAGACAGGGCGCCTGTTCCAATCAGAACAAAGAGGATCACAGCGGCGAATACAGCCGCAACCGCAAACATTTGAAATCTATGGGCGCGCTGTGACAGTGCCAGTGCTGCGGCGTTTTCTGCACGCGAACGTTCTCTGCCGACGCGGAGGTATTCCTCGCGCTCCCTGTGACCGGCAAGCGCTGTGTCACGCCGCACTTTGCGCAGCATTTCCAGCCGCCGGCGGGAAGCATCAAGTTTTGCCTGTAAGGCGGCCCTGGCAGCTCTTGTAGCAGCGGTGACAGCAGCTGGATCACCGGAGGCGGCTTCCGCATTCGTTCGTGCAGCAGCTTCTTCGGCCGCAATCCTTGCAGCGGCTTCTTCAGCCGCAATCCTTGCCGCCGCTTCTTCAGCCGCCGCTTTCGCAGCAGCTTCTCTTGCTTCTGCACGGATCTGCGCCAGCTCAGTGGACAGGCTCTTTTTTAGCATGGCACATTCCTCCAGCTGCTGACGCAGTTGTGGCAGTCGCGCAGCCTCTGCCTCAAGGACGGCGGCCCGGGCTTCCTTTTTGCGGATCTGTCCGGAAGCCCTGTCGGGACTGAGCCTGTCGATCTCTCTTTGCAGTTGGCGGATTGACCGATCATAGTCAGGAAGGTCACCGTGTTCCGCCGAGAGGTCACCGATCTTAGCCTGGATCAGCGCTGTCGCCTCCGTCTGGTGGTCCTGCTGCGACCAGAAAACGGTGCGTGTGAAAGAATCCCTGTCAATTCCAAAGAGTTCCTCGCCGATATGCTCTGTGAAGTCGGCGGAAGGGAGCCCTGTCTCGTCATCGAACAGCAGGAAAGCGTCCTCTTTCCCACGCGCGCCAAAGGAACGGTGCATCCGGTAGACCCGGTCACCGCTCGTAAAGGTCACGGACCCTCCGTATGTGCCGCCGGCCCAGGGCCTGTATCGGAGCCGCTCGTTGCTGTCCTCGCTTCTGCGGTTTTCACCTTCAAATCCGTAGAACATGACCTTGAGAAAGGCAGCGAACGTCGACTTGCCCCATCCGTTCTCCTCAAGCAGGACATTGAGGCCGTCCTCAAACACATAGGAGAAGCCGGAGAGCTTACCGAAGTTTTCAATGTGACAGGAAAGAAGTTTCATATACATTCACCTTTCGCTTGCCAAGTGGTGCGAAATCATCAAATTGGTCTGAAATCAATTACATTACGGTTTACGTGATGTTCTGTTGGTGTTGCCGTCACGCAAGTGTCAAATTCACTGAAGCTTTATTTATGTTGACGTTACTTTGACGTTAAGTATGCCTCAGCGTCAATCCCAGCGTCAAAACTGGCGCAAGTATTAGTGAATTGACGCCGACTTTGACGTTAAGCATGCTTTGGCGTCAATCCCAGCGTCAAAACTGGCTCAAGCATAAGTGAATTGACGCCGACCTTGACGTTAAGCATGCCTCAGCGTCAATCCCGGCGCCAAAACCGGCCAAACCGTCAAAACCAGCCAGCTCCATTTTAAGAAGAACCAAGCATTTCCGAAAAATCACGGGAACAGCGTCTCCCCGGACAGTGCCCTGAGCCCGCAGCGCAGGATCCGCGCCCGCTCCGTGTCGTCAAGCCCCTCCGCGGCGCTCACAACGCGCACGAACTCGCCCTTCAGCGTCGCGTCGCACACGAAATCTTCGCTGTGAACGACAGGGCTCGTGTTGTCGGTGTAGTCAAAATAGTGAAACCGGTCCTCCCATTCCCCCCGGACCAGCGCCGGACTGGGGCTGCAGCCATATTCCAGGCCGCCGGTCAGTTCCAGGCGCACAAGATCCTTTTCCTGCGCGGGAGAAGAGGAAAGCGCATTGCTGATCCTGTCATAGACTTCCGCGTTGCGCAGGCACCCCGTCACGTCGCACAAAACGCGATAGATACGCCGCTCCGCGAAGGGAACGAACCTATAATCAATACGCCCTGACGCCGTATCGGTGTCGAGAAGCACATATCCGCACTCCCCGCACTCGTCAAATCCGCGTCCCTCAAGACAGCCGGCATAGGCTGCCGTTCCCCGATCGTCCAAGGGGAAGGAGCGGTAGCTGTGAAGGTGCCCCAGAGCAAGATAATCGATTCCCGTGCCCCGGAGAAGGCCGAGAGGGATGGAATCGGGAGCGGAAGCTGACCGGCCCTCCCGGATCTGTCCATGCAGCATGACAATATTCAGGCAGGCGGGATCGAGCGGCGGGGAAGTGAGCGGCCTGCCGGGCTCGCGCCCGACGATGCGGATCCTGCGGCGCGCCAAGGCAGGTCCTGCAGCTGTCCGCGCAGCAGCCGTATCCGCGCCTGCCGCATCTGCGCCAGCGTCCGCTCCTTTTGCTGTCCCGGCAACACCTGTCGCTTCCTCAAGCTCCCGGCTTGTCCAGTCATCACCGAACAGGCAGAGGTTGTCCGGCTTCTCCCGCGTCCGGAACAGGACAGACGAACCGTCGTGATTTCCGCGCAGATAGAAAAACAGGATCCCGCTGTAAGTCAGGATCAGGTCCTCGACGGCCCTGACAGCGGAAGCGGAAGGGGCATCCGTATCGAAGAGGTCCCCACAGATCAAAACAGCGCTGACGCCGGTCTCCTGTGCCTTCCGGCAGAGCCTTCGAAAGGTATTCATAAGTTCCGCGCGCCGCTCCGCGGCGGCGCCGGCATCAAATCTGCTGCGAAGGTCCGCGTCAAGATGCAGGTCGCTGCAGTGAATGATCTTCATAACACTTCTCCTTGTGAAGCATCTCCTTTGACCGTCAAAAAGATGAGCCTGTCCAGCAGCGCGATGGAGTGTTCGTCGCTCATGACGGCGCAGCCCAGTTTCTCTTCCCGCCTCCCGATCATCTCTTTAATGACATAGTTGTACAGGAGCGTTCCGATTTCCTCGTTTTCATAGAAATTGGTGATCAGGTGTTTGTGCCGTCCCCGCACATACAGAGGCGCAGCGCCGAAATCATCATACAGATAGAATATGATCTCAGGGCAGGGATACGTCGGCTGGAGGATATAGTAATTGATCCAGTCGTATTTGGCGGGATCGGTGATACCTGCTGCCTGCCGGCGCAGGATGCTTGCCTTGATCATCTCAAGAAAGCTCCGGATCACGGGAGCAGGGAAACGCAGATGCTTCAGATCGCGATACTCACCTTTGTAGTCTGACGCTTTGGCGGACAGATCCGAGATGATCCCCGACCGGACCATGTTCAGGAGCCCTTCCGGATGGCAGATGACGATTTTTCCGTTGGCAGCAGCAGCCTTGTTCCTCCGGTCGATCGTGTCGATCGTCGCTTCAGAGAGACTCTTAAAATCCAGAAAAGCGTACAGATCAAAGGGGTCCATCAGCTGTCGGAAAGCCGACTCATACTGGATTCGGTCGCTGCTGTCCTGAACCGCGTCGTAAAGGGACATCCATACCTGTTTCGGGATATCGTCAAAACACAGATCGGGATGGATCTGAATGAAATGGCGGTCTTTATCCATCTCATAGTAAAACTGGTTCGGGTTTCCGACATCCTTTTTTATGGAAGCCTTTTCCGTGCCGCGGATACTGGTCAGCATAAAACGGTAGAAAGGGGTTGCTTCCTCGGATCCCAGCCGGCAGGCACTGCATTTCCCGCCTTCGGAGAACAGTAAAATATAGTATTCGGAGCGGGCGTTCTTTGCAGAAACGGCGGAAGCATCCGCGAAAGAAGTCCCGGCAGCTGCCGCCGCTTCCAAAGGGAAACTGCAGGTGTGCCGGATCAGACAGATATTGGTACCGTCCATACAGGATTTGCCGAGCGCCTCTGACAGTTCAAACGAATAATCCTTCGCCGTGGAAAGAAGGGGCAGGAGAGAGTCCAGGGCGTGAAGATGGCAGAGCATGGCAGAGGTGTCGCCGGCGGCATTCTTTTTCAGCTGCGGGTACCACCGTTCCGACAGAAAGTGGCGGATCCGGATTTCTACGGAGGAAGCCGGCATGATAGCATCCTCCAGCTCTTTCATCAGGCAGGTTATGGTCAGGATGCTGTTATTCGGTTTGAACTGCCGGGTGCTCAGGTCACCGCTGAATATCGGGATGCAGTTGTAAATCGTGAAGAAAAAGTCATGTACCTGTCCCGGCGCAGTGCTGTATCTGCCCGCGATCATGCGGGCAAGCGATGCGGGAGACTCCATGGCGACGCGGCAGTCCGCCTGCATGTATTCGATCGTATCGAGGTCCGGCGCCATTTCCTCCGATAATCTGCGCTTGAAAAGACCTTCGATCACGCTGCCGAATACTGCAGGATCCGCTGTATAGCTGCCCTGCTGTTTCGGGTGAAGGTAGGAGTCGAGATGGTCGATCTCGTCGCTGTCCAGGGAAAGTACATCGGCGAGCGAATGTACGTTGTCTTCCGAGAAGCGCCGCGGTTCTTTGACGAAGCGGTAGAATTTCTGTCTGGAGATGCCGATCTTTTTGCAGAGCTCATCGACAGTCATTCCGTGCTGCCTGAGTTTCACAGTCAAAAAAGAGAGGAGGTTTTCTGTTTCCATATTGCTTTCCTACATTTTTCGTTTTTTTTGATGATTTTCGATACGTTTGCAACAGTGACAATACATGTTTAGAATTATGAATGAAATATCTGTATTAAATAATAAAACATTATCGAAACAAATGAAAGGATAAAATGGAACTATTTCGTGTAGTCACAGGGAACACGGGGGATAGAGAACGGCTGCAGAGACCCAAAAGCGCCGCGCCGCATCATCATCGGGCAGGTTGAAAATACTGTGTAAATAAAGGCATTTTGGGGACACACCTGTGAAATGATACCGGTGTCACCGTTATTTATATGAACTTTGCGCCAAAAACTGACCAAAGCGGAACGCCTGATGCGCTTTAGAATTTACCTTTACTTAAGAACTGTTATAATAAAAACTATTAGTGCTGTCTGTACACTTTGTTACATATTGCGGTTACGTAAATGTATCGTAAAACCGGAAAGAACTGCGAATTCAGGGCACCAATGAATTAAGAACACCTATGAATTCAATACATCAATGAATTCCGTACTTCAATGAATCGGGGATCTTTCGGCGGCAGCGGAACCATAAGATTCACTTCATAAGCGAGGGGAAGGATGAGTGTGATTAGAAACAAACAGAGACTTCTTCATCTCTATCGTTACTTAATGAAGAACACGGACGAGGACCACCAGGTCACGACCAACGATCTTGTTGCGTTCCTGAGACAGGAAGACGCCAATGCCAGTCGCAAGACGGTGAAGGATGATATCGAAGTACTGATCCAGGAAGGCGTGGACATTGTAACGACGAAGAGCTACTACAATTCTTATTTTGTCGGGGACAGGCAGTTTGAGCTCCCTGAGATCAGGTTTATGATCGATGGGATCGCGGCCAATGTGTCGCTCACGACAGAACAGAAAGATAAGATGATCGACAAACTGTTAAAGACGCTGAGTATCTATCAAGCGGAGAAACTGAAGGCAAACATCGTATATACAAACAGGCGCGGAAACGAACAGTTTTATTACAGCATAGACAGGGTCACTGAGGCGATCAGTGCGAAAAAAAAGATCGAGTTCCAGTATTTAGACTATTCCCCGTCGGGAGAGAAGGTCTTAAAGGATGACGGCAAGGCCAATACCATTACGCCTCTGGCGCTCAGATGCAGCAACAACCGGTTTTATGTGGTCGGGATTGCCGCCGATACCCGCAAGGCTGTGATCTGCAGGCTGGATCTGATGACGAAGACAAGGGTCCTGGACGAACAGGGAGACCCCGGGCCGGAGAAATCGAAGCTTGACGAGTATGTGGGCGGGCTTTTCATGATGCAGACCGGGCCGCTGACGGTAGTTGTCCTCGAATGCGGTAACGATATGATGGGGGCAGTCATGGACAAATTCGGCGAAAACGTCGATTTCTGGAAGAGCACGTCGGAGAGCTTCTATGTCAAGGCGCCGGTGTGCGTGAGCAACGCATTCTACGCCTGGGTATTCATGCACGACGGCAATGTCAAGATCGTCTCACCGTCTTATGCCGTGAACGGCTATATGAAGATGCTGGGCAGGGCGTCCAGGCAGGAGAACAGAAGATAATAACGCAGATAATAAAACTCAGATAAAAATTTATAAGAGAGGGAAAGTACCGCTGTATGATCTGACAATCATACGGCGGTATTTTGCATGTTCCGCAAAAGGATGATAGTATGTAGTTGTGAAAGTGCGGCCTTTCGTTGCGGAACAGGCGCCGCGCAGTGTATAATGCGGTTCATAACGCATGACTTATAGAGAGGATGAGACATGACAAATACGCTTTATGAGATCTATACGGACGATTCCGGCGCTTTTACCGTGGGAAGTATTTTTATGGAGAACGATGACGATATCGTGATCAGAGGCATCGACGAGGAGGGGAAGGCCAGCGCTTACTACGCGCTGCCCAAAAAGACGGTGAAAGAGATGGCCGCCGACACCCCGTATCTTCAGAAGATCCATAAATACATGCAGTACGCCGCGGAGCACCCGTTCGGCGGCTGGTTCACGCTGCCGCAGCTGACGATCAATCCGGAGGGGCCGATCCTTATGCAGGTCCTGCGCACGGCCGAGAGCGAGGGCTCGCTTGTGACGGTTTGCAGAATGGGAGAAGAAGAGCTCCTGTGCGGCTATGTGAGGCAGATCGAGAAAGGCAGGGTCCTTTTGGACTGCGTGGATCCGGAATCCGCAGGAGACCTCTCCCAGGTGAAGCTCCGCATAAAGGACCTCGAGTACATCGAATACGGCAGCATCGCGAACATGCTCCTCATGTACGCGAACAAGCGCACCAGAACGGTGGAGTACGACTGAGAAGACGGTTCCGCCGGGACACAGATTCATGTGAGACTGTCAATGACGCGGCGAAGCGGGAGAAGATCCCTTTAAGGAGAACGGAGGCGGCAGGATGGACGCGCAGGCAATGCGCTCGCTGATCGGAAATATCATCTTGTGCGTGATGGGGATCGCCGTGGTAGCGGCGTTCATTCGCAGCAACTGGGACAGGATCAGGGAGACCTTCACGGATGAAAATGGAAAATGGGATGTGATGGGAGGCCTGGAGCGGTACTTTAACGGCGGCGGCAGGCAGGAAGAAGTGGAAACAGAACCACAGAACGCATCCCCTGACGAGGATTTCCTGACGCAGTTCATGCGTCAGAAAGGAGCGGAGATGGCGGATTTTGACCCGGATACGTTTGATCCGGCAAAAGAATGGGTCCGGGAACATATCATCTTCAGCGGAAGGGTCCAGGGCGTCGGCTTCCGGTACCAGGCAATGGTCGCGGCCAGGACTTACGGGCTGACCGGCTGGGTGGAGAACCTGCCCGACGGTTCCGTGGAAATGGAGGTGCAGGGCACACCGCTCGGCATCGGCAGGATGATGACGTATTTAAAGGGCGGACACTGGATCCGGATCGACGATATGGAAATGGAGAGCCGGCCGGTCGTGCCGGGAGAAAGAGGGTTCGGCGTTAAAGGATACTGACCGCCGGCCCGGGAGGACTACTATTGCAGGCAGAACTAAGCACCCTTTGCTATCTGGAACAAGACGGAAAATACCTGATGCTGCACCGGGTAGTGAAGAAAAATGACATAAACAGAGACAAATGGATCGGTGTGGGAGGTCATTTCGAGCAGGACGAGAGCCCGGAGGAATGCCTTCTGCGGGAGGTGAAGGAGGAGACCGGATATACGCTCACATCCTACCGCTTCAGGGGGATCGTCACTTTTGTATCGGGCACCGGCGTAACGGAGTACATGCATCTGTTCACGGCGGACGGATTCGAAGGGGAGCCCATCGAATGCAACGAGGGCGTCCTGGAATGGGTCCCGAAGGAATCTGTCGAGTCGCTCAACCTCTGGGAGGGGGACAAGATTTTTTTCCGCCTCCTAAATAATAACGGGCCCTTCTTCTCGCTCAAGCTCGTTTACGATAAAGACGGCGATCTGGTGAGCGCGGCGCTGGACGGAAGAGAGATGAAGATCCAGGGGCCTTACATCCCTTCCGCGGATGAACTGACGGAGGCGGCGCTGTTTTCAGCCTGCATGCCCCAAACCACGGAATCTACCGCCACAAAGGAAGAGGCTGTACTTCACAAGCCCGAGATGCAAAAATCCGGTCTGCGCAGGATTCTCTGGGCGGCGGCCCTTTTCGCTGCCGTGCTGATCGCGGGGGCGGCGCTGTTTTGGCAAAACACTGCTGTGCAGGATGGTTCTCCGGGTGAGAAGCGCGCTGCGGTCTCTACCGGTCTTACGGCAGCAGTTTCGAGGGTGAAAAATGACGCGGCGGCCGCCGCGGAAGTACTCCGTTCCGTGGATACGGAGAAATACATGACAAAGGAGCTCATTCTCGTGAATCCCTGGCACCTTCTGCCGGACGGGTACGAGGCGGAACTTGAATCAGTGGAGTACGGGCACAAGATGGACGAGTGCGCGGCAGAGCACCTGCGGGACATGCTCAGTGACTGCAGGGACGAAGGCGGCTCTCCGCTGGTGTGCAGCTCCTTTAGGGAGCGCACGAAGCAGACGACGCTGTTTGAAAATGACGTGCGGCGGTTCATGTACCGCGGCTTTTCCGAGGAGGAAGCGAGAGAGGAGACGGCTAAAAACGTGGCGGTTCCGGGTTCGAGCGAACACGAAGCGGGGCTGGCCGTGGATATCGTCTATCTCTACCGGCAGACGCTCGACGAGAACCAGGAAAACAACGAGACGCAGCAGTGGCTCATGGAGCACTGCCGGGAATACGGGTTCATCCTCCGGTATCCCAGGGACAAGCAGGAGATCACAGGGATCACTTACGAGCCCTGGCATTACCGGTATGTCGGGAAAGAAGCCGCGGAGGAGATCACGTCGCGCGGCATCTGCCTGGAAGAGTATCTCGGGGTCATTAGCGGGGACGAGTCGTTTGAAGCGCTTGATACGGATGAGTGGTAAGTATTCTTTGGATCCTATTGCCGGCTGCTGTTTTTTGGCGAGGAAGGGCTTTTGCCGGGAATCGTTTTTTGATCCGGAATAGTGTGCCTGTCATAGTTTTTTCGCCCGCAATATGATAAATTGTTAGATATAGGGATGTTTGACCAACAGTGGGAGGGTACCTCATATGGAACAGGATAAAGTATATGTTACAGGCCATCAGCATCCGGATACAGACTCGATCGCAGCGGCGATCGGGTATGCGTTTTTTAAAAGAGCGAACGGCGTCAAGGCAATCCCCTGCCGCCTTGGAAAACTGGCCAAGGAGACGAAATATCTTCTGGACCGGTTCGGATTTGAGGAGCCAATGCTGCTTGAGGACGCAAGGTTCAAGCTCAGCGAGATCAAGCTTGACAAACCTGTCACCATTTCGCCGGAAGAGACGCTTTCCGAGGCGATCGATCTCATGCTGGCCAATGACTGCCAGATCTGCGGCGTTGTGAACGAAGCGGGCGAGCTTCTCGGGATCGTGACGCATTCTGATGCGGCAGAGCTGGCCATCGGGGATGCGGAGAACACAACAAAGGCACTCCGGGATACGCCGGTCGAGTGCATCTGCAAGGCAGTGAACGGGAAGATCGTCTACAATGATCCTCAGAGCAAAGTGAACGGCAAGGTCAGTATCGTCGCCCTTACCAAAGAGAAGTTCACCGATTTTGATTTCAGGGATCATATCCTCATCACCGGCAACGACCCCGGTGTTCACAAAGAACTGGTCGGGATGTGCCCCGGAGTCCTGATCGTCGTGCGCACGGACGAGGTGGAGCCGGAGACCATTGAAGCGGCGAAGGAGAACCACTGCTCGATCATCATCTCGGATTACGACTCGATCAATTCGGCCCGGAATGTCTTTTTTGCTCCGCAGGTCAAGAATATCATGACGCCGAATACGAAAAAGCTCGAGAAATTCTACGCCGGCGAGCTGGTGGAGGAAGTGCTGCGCAAGATGATGAAAAGCCGCTACCACTCATATCCCGTCATTGACGACGACGGGAAGCTCCTTGGGTTCGCGTCGCGTTTCCACGTCTTGAACGCAGGAACCAAAAAGATCATTCTTGTCGATCACAATGAGTTCTCACAGTCTGTAAAGGGGATCGAGAAGGCGCAGGTGCTGGAAGTCATCGATCACCACAGGATCAACGATTTCTCAACGAACCATCCCGTTGCGTTCCGAAACGAGATCATCGGCAGCTCGGCGACGATCGTCGCGACGGTCTTCAAAGAGAAACAGATCCCGCTGCCGAAGAACCTCGCGGGACTGCTTCTGGGAGCGATCCTCTCGGATACGCTCAAGTTCCAGTCGCCCACGACGACGAAGAGGGACATCGATACGGCGAAATTCCTCGCCGGGATCGCGGGACTCGATATCGATCAGTTCGCGATGGATATGTTCTCGGTCAGCACAGACATCAAGGGCAAAACAGTAAACGAGCTGCTCAATCAGGATATCAAGTTCTTCAATATCGAAGGCTGCAAGACGATGATCTCGCAGGTCATGGTACCTTCCGCTGATACAGCAAGGCAAATGGCACACCAGATCAACAGGACACTGGAAGAATTTACAAAGAAGAAAGGGCTCGATCTGTGTGTCATGGCAATGACCAGCATTGTGGAAAACGGATCCATCATTTTTGAAGCCGGAGATAAGGCGCCATGGGCGGTGGAAGCTTTCCCGGAGAAGCCCGGCGAGACAATGACATTGCAGACGGGAGTGCTCTCAAGAAAGAAGCAGCTTGTTCCAAGGCTCACAAAGGTGATCGAGAAATACGCGTAATTCATGGCGAAAGGAGTTTATGAAAATGTCATTTTGGGAAGAATTCGGACAGAGGATCACAAAGGAGAGCCGCAAGGCGCTCCAGAGGACCCGCGATCTGGCGAGCGTCGTCTCCATGAACGCGGACATTTCGGACTCAAAGAGAAAGATCAACGACCTTTATGCAGAGCTTGGACAGCTTCTTGTGAAAGAGGCGTTTGAAGGAGTGACTGCGGAACAGCTGCGCAGCGCGATCTCGGAGGAGAACGCAGTCCATGAGATTACGCTCTCAAATTGGCAGGAGATATACTCCAAGGTTATGTTTATCCGCTCTGAGGAGGAGGTCATCGCGCTCAACGAGTCGAAGATCGGCGAGCTGACGTTGGAGTCGAAATGCCCGGAATGCGGAAAAGTGATAACAAAGGGAATGCTTTTCTGCCCGGCGTGCGGCACGAAGCTGGCGCAGCCTGAAGAAGCGGCAGATTCGGAGACTCCTGCAGAGGCGGCAGCGCCTGCTCCTGCAGAGGCAGCGCCTGAGGAAGCTCCGGCAGCGGATACGGCAGAGAAACCCGCGGAATAAACGTAGGAAAGAGGAGGATATTATGGATATCGGAGTTGTTATTGCACTGTCCGTATTCGGCCTTGGCGGCTTGCTTGCTGTCCTTATGGGGATCATCGCCGCGATTTCGGCTGTTACCGGGATCAACATTACCAGCGCCCCTCACCAGGAAGAGGACTAAATACTTCGGAATAAAAAAGACCGGCACAGCCGGTCTTTTTTTATCGATTTATCTTGCGTTTGGATGGGGTCAAAGGGTCTGTCCTTTTGACAGAGTTCTCACTGGAGCTTCAGGTCGCCATCTTTGATCCAGCCTGCCTTGCGGAGAGGCGCGGCGATCAGGGGAGTGAGGACTGCGGGAAGGACAAACGAGATCAGGATAAGGCCGATCCAGTCCATGCCGGTGATCGAAGCCTTGGTGCCGGCGGCGACATCCGCGACCCATCCGGCGTAAACGCCGATCTGTCCGACCAGTCCGCAGGTGCCCATTCCGGAAGCGACCGCGCTTGCCGGATCATTCATCTGAAGGTGGAAGAGGCAGGTGGCGATAGGCCCCGTGATGGCGGAAGCCAGCGTCGGCGGGATCCAGATCCGGGGGTTCCTCACAATATTGCCCATCTGCAGCATCGAGGTGCCGATTCCCTGCGAGACAAGGCCGCCCCATTTATTCTCTTTAAAGGACATAACGGCGAAACCGACCATCTGTGCGCAGCAGCCTGCTACAGCAGCGCCTCCCGCAAGGCCTGTAAGGCCGAGCGCCGCGCAGATCGCGGCGGAGGAGATCGGGAGAGTCAGCGCCATGCCTATAACGACGGACACGACGATGCCCATCAGGAAAGGCTGAAGGTCCGTCGCCCACATAATAACGGATCCTACGCTCGAAGCAGCTGTTCCGATCGCGGGAGCGATGAGGGCGGAGAGGCCCACGCCGACGAGGATCGTGACGAGCGGGGTGACAAGAATGTCGACTTTGGTCTCTTTTGACACGGCTTTGCCGAACTCAGCCGCAATGACGGCAATGAAGAGAACGGCAAGAGGGCCGCCCGCGCCCTTACCACCGCTGAGCGTGGTGCTGCCCAGCGCGTTAGCGGCATAGCCGACAGTCGCGAGCGAGAAGAGGACCAGAGGAGGAGCCTGCAGGGCATATCCGATGGCGATCGCCATTGCCGCGCCGCTCATGGCAGAAGCATAGCCGCCGCAGGTGGAGAGCGCCTCGATCCCGAGCTGCGATCCCAGTGTATTAAGGATCGTGCCGATGAGAAGCGAAGCAAAAAGGCCCTGCGCCATGGCGCCGAGCGCGTCGATCCCGTAGCGCTTAGCGGAGATCACGATATTTTTTCTTTTCAGAAAGTCCTTAAATGCCATTTCTTATCCCTTTTCCTTTCGTTGTGTCTGCCGCACCGGACAGATGACGCCTGACAATGTTGACAGGTGTCTTGACACCTCGAGTGTATTATGGGTGAAAGAGGGAAGAATTGCAATACCCGGAAATGTCGTAATGTGTGATTCTTTTGTGTCTGTCTGTTCTAATTTTCAAACAAAAATCCCGCTTCCCTAAGTTCCCCGAGGACCCGCAGATACGTCTCCTCGTCCGGAAACAGCACTGTGTGCAGGTGGATCCCGCCGGTGAGGTCGGAGAGAGGAGATGCGTCCTTTAGCCTGACCAGGATCATAAATTCTTCCACGTCATGGCGGGTCGATACGTTGAGCTGCCCCGCAAGTTCTCCGTAGACCGGGTGCTCGACGATGACGTCCCTGACCAGGCAGCCGTTGTCGACCATGATCTGGAGCTCTTTCTTCATCTCTTCGGCACTGTGCCTGCAGGGGATCCGGTGCAGGACCCCTTCACTGTGCCCTGTCAAAATATAGCCGCGTGGCGTGGCGGTGATATCCGTCCCCGATGCGCGCAAAAGAGCGACGTCCCCGACGATGATCTGCCGGCTGACGCTGAAGATCCCGGCAAGTCTGCTCGCGGAGACGGGATCAGATGATTTCCGAAGGATCTCCAGGATCCTTTTTCTTCTGGTTTCTGCCTGCATTGATACCCCTGCCTTTCTGCCTTCCGTGACATCGATCCGTTTTGAGCGCAAACATTCCCCGGGGATCGGTTCTGTTCCGGCGGCTTCCGGGGAATCACTTTCATTATAGCTTTTATTAACAGAAATTCATCTTCTTTTTCAGAGATGGCTTTGTTATAATATCGTGGAGATTATGCGTGCTGATCTATTTGGGCCGCATAAGCGCATTACACAGGAAGAACGAGGACTTAGTATATGAACAGGAAACTGACAGCAGTAATCGTATGCTTTGCAATGGTATTGACACTGGCGGCATGCGGAGGAAAGAGCAAAAAAGAAGAAGAGGCAGCAGCCGCCGCTGCAACGGCCCAGGCGGCAGAGGAAGTTAAGAAGGTAGAGAAGTATGTCCCCGCCGTTCATGAAGACGGGATCTATTACGTCGGCCTCATTCAGGCGTCAGACCAGGAGGACCTGCGTCTTGCGTCGGAGGGATTTAAGAGCAGACTCAGTGACCTCTTGGGCGAGGAAGTCGTGATTGACTATAAAGTGGCGGACGGCACAGCAGAAGACTGCGACGTGATCATCGACCACTTCCTTCAGGACAAGGACGACCTGATCCTTGCGGGCGGAACCCTTGCGCTCGAGAGAGCTTACGCCGCGACAAAGGAGGTCCCGATCGTGGGCGCCGCAGTCACGGATTTCCTCATTACCGGAGGCGTCAGCTCCGTAAACGAGCCCGGCGCCAATGTGACGGGAATTTCCGATCTTCCTCCCATGGAATCGCAGAGGGACTATCTGGTGCACGTTGCTGACGGCAGCAGGATCGGCATCCTCTACTGCAATAAGGAGATCGGCTCCAGCTTCCAGGTGAAGATCATGGAGAAGTATCTCGATGATTACGGCGCAGAATATGAAGAATACGCCTTCTCCGGCGCGTCGGATATCGAGGCGGCGATCACTAAGGCATGTGAGGAATGCGGAACGGTCTATCTTCCCAGCGATAACATGCTGGCAAATAATATGGCTGCAGTGAAGCGCATCTCCCTGGAAAAGGGAACGAGGGTCTTCGCGTCGACAGAGAGCATGTGCAAGGAAGGCGCGCTGGCAGCGTACGGGATCGATTACTACGAACTCGGCAAGCGGACGGCAGATATGGCATACGATGTTTTGGTCTATTGGGTCGATAAGCCGGGCGACTACACGGACGACGAGGAAGAGAGGGAAAAAGGCGACCCCGCCGAGTATGCCATCGACCGGGTGCGCGATACGGCAAGCGCCTATTACAATCCTGTGATCGCGAAGAAGCTCGACTGGTCTTCGGACTGGGACTTCACAGAATTGGAAGTTGAGGAGGAAAAGCCTCAGGAAAAGCCGCAGGAGAAGCCGCAGGAAAGCAGTGAAGAGGGCGGAACCCAGCAGAACTGAGCATGTGCACAGGGAGCGTATTTGGGGAAGTATCTATTGTTTTTCGATAGAATTCAATACCAATTGATGGTATAATTATATGTTGTCGGATGGTTCCGGCGGCATCAGGTGACTGTTCAGAAGGTGGAACACACAACCGGGGGAGACGAGTCTGAGACTTTACGCTAGATATATTAACTGAAAATGGAGGTTTCAGAATGGACAGCAAGATGAAAGCAGAGGCGCTGAAAGGAGTCATTTTATCCAGGTACAAGAGCATACGCCAGTTCGCGACGGCGGTCGATATCCCTTACAGTACGCTGATCACAGCGCTGGAAAGAGGTGTCGACGGGATGGCGTACAGCACGGTCATCCGTATCTGTGATGCTCTTTCCCTCAATCCGCTTGATTTTTCTCCTATTGAGGACGGGAACTCACTGTCATCACAGATCACGACGCGCCGCGTCATGGAAAAGTATCTGAAACTGAACAAGGCCGGACGGAAACGGGTCCTGGATATTATGGAAGACTACACCCGTATCCCCGAGTATCAGGCAGGGGAATGATTACCCGGGAATGAAATCATTACCGGGCGGTTAAACGAATAAGACAGATGTTTAGAATTACGTGAGGTGCATATGCAGTTTGATTATCTGATCGTTGGCGCAGGACTGTACGGTGCGGTATTCGCACATGAAATGAAGAAAGCGGGAAAGACCTGCTTCGTGATCGACCGCAGGGATCATATCGCGGGCAACATCTATACGGAAAAGAAAAACGGGATCCACGTGCACAAATACGGCGCGCATATCTTTCACACATCGGACAAGGAAGTTTGGAAGTACGTGCAGGAATTCGCGACATTCAACAATTATATCAACTGTCCCGTGGCCCGCTATAAGGATGAGCTCTACAACCTTCCTTTTAATATGAACACTTTCAGTAAGATGTGGAACATCCAGACGCCCGCACAGGCGATGGAGATCATCGAACGCCAGAGAAAGGAAGCGGCTGTCGAGAATCCCTCCAATCTGGAAGAGCAGGCGCTCTCCCTGGCGGGAAGAGACGTCTACACGAAGCTGATCAAGGGATATACGGAGAAGCAGTGGGGAAGGGACTGCACAGAGCTGCCTTCCTTCATCATCAAGAGGCTTCCGTTCCGCTTCACCTTTGACAACAACTATTTCAATGATCCTTACCAGGGAATTCCGATCGGCGGATATACCGGGATCGTCGAGAAGCTCCTCGAGGGAACTCCTGTAAAGGTCGGCGTCGATTTTAAGAAAGAAGTCAGGGAAGTCCCTGCGGAAAACGGCGAAGGAACCGTTTTTGAATGGAATGGCGACACCTTTGCCAAAGTACTGTATACCGGCATGATCGACGAGTTCTTCGACGACTGCTACGGTCCTCTCGAGTACCGCTCCCTTCGCTTCGAGAGCGAGGAACTGCCCGATGTTGACAACTATCAGGGCAATGCAGTCGTCAACTACACGGAGAGGGAGGTCCCCTTCACCCGCATTATTGAGCATAAGTTCTTTGAATTCGGAAAGGATTCCGAGACCGGGGAGCCGATCAAGGGTACGATCATCACAAGAGAGTATCCCGCGACCTGGGAGAAGGGGATGGAGCCCTACTATCCCGTCAACAACGAAAAGAACGACGCGGTCTATGAGAAATACCGCGCGTTGGCTGCCGGGAAGAAGAACGTCCTGTTCGGCGGAAGGCTCGGGTTGTACAAGTATTTTGACATGGATAAAGTGATCAGAGCCGCCCTCGACGCTGCAAGAGCAGAATTGGCATGACCTAAGGCCGGGTTTTTCCCGGCCTTTCCCTTTGATTTCTGTGTTTTGAAAATCCGGTGTATATTTTTGTTGACTATTGCTGCCGAGTATGTTAAGTTTAAGTTCGAGATTGTGACAGGTCTTTTTTTTATGCACTAAAAAAGCCTGTAAAGACGGAAAATCCACGCGGAGGTGACAAGATATGCGTACAAGAATCACATTATCCTGCACAGAGTGCAAGCAGCGCAACTATAATACCACAAAGGATAAGAAGGCTCATCCGGAAAGGATCGAGACCAAGAAGTACTGCAGATTCTGCAAGAGACATACTACTCACAAAGAGACCAAGTAATAAGGAGTAAGCCCGTATGAGTAAGAACGACAATACGGCCAAGCAGTCGAAATTCAGCATTTTCCGCAAGGGCGTGAAGGCTGAGTTTAAGAAGATCATCTGGCCGGATCGGGATACGCTTGTGAAGCAGCTGATCGCAGTGCTGTGCGTTACCGTCGTTACCGCCCTTCTTATAGCGGTCATTGATTTCGGTGCGCAGAATCTCATCGATCTGCTGACTTCGTTCAAGGCAAGCTGACAGATGAGGTAAGTCAATGGCAGACAAGAATACAGAAGGCCGTAAGGGCGGCGTACGCGTTAAAGCGGGCGTGCTTCCCGGCGTTCGAGAGATCAAAAGGCCTGATTTTACCAAAAAGGCCGCGGACATCGAGAAAGCCGAGGCGGAGAGAGTCCTTATGCAGGGAGAGAATACTGACGCAGCGGACGAGGCGGCAGTGAAGGCATCCCTTGAGGCGCAGGCTGAAGGCGGCGAGGATGCGCAGCTCGACGAGAGCGCGATCACGGACGAACCCTTATGGTATGTAGCCCACACTTATTCCGGCTATGAGAATAAGGTAAAGATCAATATCGAGAAGACGATCGAGAACCGGCATCTGGAGAACCAGATCTTTGAGGTCCGCGTTCCCATGCAGGATGTGGTCGAAGTCAAGAACGGCACGAAGAAGAACGTCTCCAAGAAGATGTTCCCCGGATATGTACTCGTCAACATGATCATGAATGACGATACATGGTACGTGGTCCGCAACACGCGCGGCGTGACCGGATTCGTGGGACCGGGAAGCAAACCCGTTCCGCTGACGGAGGCGGAGATGAAGTCCCTCGGGATCCACACCGGCAGCATTACGGTGGACTTCGAAGTCGGCGATTCCGTTACAGTTGTGGCGGGAATCTGGAAAGACACAGTCGGACAGGTCACAAAGATCGACTTCAACAAGCAGACGACCACGATCAGGGTCGAGATGTTCGGCAGCGATGTCCCTGTGGAGATCAGCTTTGCCGAGGTAAGGAAACTGGGGTAATTTCCAGCATAACGGTAACTCTTCAGCACACCGGGGCACAAGGTCCGGACCGCTGAATGATTACATAAAGAAACAGACGGGCAACACCGTCACAGACAGTGGGAGCAGCGAAAGCTGCGAAAGAATACCACAAAGGAGGAAACATGGCAAAGAAAGTTACTGGTTACGTCAAACTGCAGATTCCGGCAGGCAAGGCAACTCCCGCTCCGCCGGTAGGTCCCGCACTTGGACAGCACGGTGTCAACATCATGGAGTTCACCAAGCAGTTCAACGCGAAGACTGCAGACAAGGGTGATCTGATCATCCCTGTAGTTATCACTGTCTATTCAGACAGATCTTTCAGTTTCATCACGAAGACTCCGCCGGCTCCCGTTCTGCTCAAAAAGGCAGCGGGCCTTGCGAAGGCCTCCGGTGTTCCGAACAAGCAGAAGGTCGGTTCTGTCACCAAGGCTCAGATCAAAGAGATCGCCGAGCTGAAAATGCCCGATCTCAATGCCGCTTCTCTCGAAGCCGCAATGAGCATGATCGAAGGAACTGCCAAGAGCATGGGAATCACAGTCACAGAGTGAGCTGTCACACAGGAGGATTAAAAGATGAAGCACGGAAAGAAATATGCGGAAGCTGCAAAGCTTGTTGACCGCACTAAACTTTATGAGCCCGAAGAGGCGATCGCGCTTGCAAAACAGACCGCAGTCGCGAAATTCGATGAGACGATCGAGATCCATATCCGCACAAGCTGCGATGGCCGTCATGCCGACCAGCAGATCCGCGGAGCAGTCGTTCTTCCCGCAGGTACCGGCAAGAAGGTCAGAGTTCTGGTCTTTGCCAAGGGCGCGAAGCTCGACGAGGCACAGGCAGCAGGCGCTGATTACGTCGGCGGCCAGGAGCTCCTTCCCAGGATCCAGAATGAGGGATGGCTCGATTTTGACGTTGTAGTCGCAACACCTGATATGATGAGCGTTGTCGGCCGTCTGGGCCGTATCCTTGGACCTAAGGGCCTGATGCCCAACCCGAAGGCCGGCACAGTTACCATGGACGTCACCAAGGCGATCAACGATATCAAAGCCGGTAAGATCGAATACAGACTTGACAAGTCCAACATCATTCACTGCCCGATCGGCAAGGCTTCCTTCACACAGGAGCAGCTGATGCAGAACTATGACGCGCTGATGGCAGCGATCGTCAAGGCGAAACCCGCGGCAGTCAAGGGTCAGTATCTCAAGAGCATTTCTGTCGCGAGCAGCATGGGCCCCGGCGTAAAGGTCATTGCGAACCGCTATTAAGATTTTTATTGAGAAAAGCAGGAAAAGGAGTTCATACAGAACTCCTTTTCTTGTGCGATAAGCCGGTAAGCGCAGCTCGTGCCTGCACGCAGATGCATACCGGCAAACGGTCAATCGAGTAGGAGTCCCTCCTGCCCGGTTTTTCGGGGAGAACACGATGAGCAGTAGTACAAAAAACTCAGTTTCTCTGATCCTGGCGGCGCTTATCGCTGTGGCAGCTCTTTTTGGAAAGGTGACAGCACTCGCCGCGCAGACCGGCGCCCCGGAGAAGAATACGAACCGGACGATCGCGGAAGTACTGCCCGGGATCTTTTCGGAAGCAGGGCGTACCGCAGAGGAACAGGCGCGCGAAATTGCCAAAACAGTGAAAGCCGACGCAATGATCCCTGCGGACGGAAGAAGCGCCGTCATCACATCTTCCGGGAAGGTCCTTCACAGGTCCGACGGAAAGTGGGTCCTCCCGGAGAAAAAACCGGCGTCGGACAGCGAGATCACGATCGTGTTTACCGGGGACATCATCTTTGACACCCGGCAGAACCCGTGGAGCTCCATCGCGTATTCGGACGGGATCGAGGCGTGTTTTGACGACGAGACATGGGAGACGCTGACAGACGCGGATTTTCTGGTCGTGAACAACGAGTTCCCGTATACGGACAGGGGAACCCCCACGCCGGACAAGACTTTTACGTTCCGCTGCCCGCCGGAGACAGCTGCCTGGATCAAAGAGATGGGGGCGGACATCGCGGCGCTCGCTAACAACCACATCTATGACTATGGCTGGGACGGCGTGATGGACACGTTCGACACGCTCGATGAGGAGGGGATCCCTTACATCGGCGCCGGAAGAGACCTGAAAGACGCTGAACAGACGGCTTACTGCATTGCGAACGGCTTGACGGTGGCGATCCTGAACGCCACCGAGATCGAGCGGTATGAGAACCCGGACACGAGAGGCGCGGGAGAAGACAGCCCGGGCGTATTCCGCTGTCTCGATGTCACACGGCTCTGCGAGAAGGTCAGAGAGGCGAAGGAGAAAGCGGACCTTTGCATCGTGTTCGCCCACTGGGGAACGGAGAGGATGCCGTCGGCGGACTGGAGCCAGATCTCCAAGGCGCAGGAACTCGCTGACGCCGGTGCGGACCTGATCGTCGGCGCGCACCCGCATGTCCTGCAAAACATAGAATACGTGGACGGCGTTCCGGTCTTCTATAGCCTCGGCAATTACTTTTTTGGCGCGGCTGCCCGGGACACAGGTGTGCTCCGGGTGACGATCGACACGAAAGACGCGTCCATCAGCTCCCTGCAGTTCATCCCTATGCTGCAATACCGCGGCGTCAGCACGATGGAAGGGAGCGAAAAGGAGAGGGTCCTCGACGAGATGCGCGCGGTTTCGCCCGGCGTTGATATAGACGAGGACGGATTCTTTACAGAAGAGTAATCCCCGGACGAAAACTTCAGGCTAAAACTCTGAACAATAAAAACCCGGAACAATAAAAAAACCACTTGACAAATACAGAGTCAGATGATAAGGTTTGTTAGGTTATAAGCCAAGCCGAAGACAGCAGGTGCCGAAAGGCGTAAAGAGCGATCTGCCTGCCGAGGATGTGGAAAAAAGCTGACGGGTGCAGTAATGCACTCAATCCGCAGATCTGTATTTTCTCCCCGTCTTCGTGAAGACGGGGTTTTTCTTCGTTTCGGCTCCAAAATCTATAAGGAGGTAACAAAATGGCAAAGGTTGAATTGAAGCAGCCGGTCGTACAGGAGATTTCCAAGGCGATCGAAGGCGC
>CACXMK010000029.1 GCA_902768735.1 uncultured Lachnospiraceae bacterium
AAGGAAGAACTGCTCCAGCGATAATCCGGCTTTTGTCCGCACCAGCAATGCCACCGGTGCAAAAAACACAAGGCCGTTCATAAATGCCATGATCTCGAGATTGTCTATATGGAAGTCTATGTGAAACCGGGAATTGTTCTGTCTCTCCATTTTGAGTATTCCCCCTCTGATGCCTACACTATATATTTGCACAGTTTTCTCAAACATGCTACTCTAAATCCGAATAAGGAAAACAGGATAAAAAGATCCCGGATAAAGGAGCTTTCTATGGATGAGTATACGTTTGACGCCTTTATCAGCTACAGCCACAAAGACCTGAACTCCGGAATGTGGCTGCAGAAAAAACTTGAGACCTTCCGGATCCCGCACGACATGCGCGGAGACCGGCCGCGCGGACAAAAACTGCGCATTTTCCGGGACCAGACCGATCTTGCCGGAACGGGCCTTCAGGATTCCCTTCGTGAGAACCTGCGCGTGTCCCGGTATCTGATCGTGCTCTGCTCCCCTTCCAGCGCCGCATCCTCCTGGGTCAATGAGGAGGTCCAGTATTTCATCTCCCTCGGCCGCGTCGACAGGATCATTCCCTTTATCGTGGACGGGGAGCCGATGAGCGACGACCCGGCGCTGGAATGCTATCCCGAAGCTCTCAGGAGTATTGAGGATTACACGCTGCTCGGCGCCAACATCCAGGAGATCGGTAAGGGCAAAGCTTTTCTCAAGCTGGTCTCCATCCTTCTCGGCGTGCGGTTTGGCCGCCTTGTAGATAGGGAAAAACAGAGAAAGATCCGCACCGCCCTCATCACGGGGATCATCACAGCCTTCATTGCCGGTACCGGCGGCGCACTTTTGTGGAGAAACGCCCAGATCACCAAAGAAAACAAACAGCTCAATTACGATATCTATGGGGCGGCGATGATGGCTATTGCCGGGAAAGATGTGATCGAGCCCGAAGATGTCGCTTTCCTCAAGGCGTCCGCAGAAGAAGGCAATGCGATGGCGATGTTTTATCTTCTTGACTGCTACAAGAACGGATGGGGCGTAGATCAGGACTTCTCACAGGAATTCTACTGGAGCAAAAAAGGGGCGGAGCTTGGCAACGTCGGCTGTATGATCGCCTTGTCAAACTGCTATTTTAACGGAGAGGGGACAGAACAGGATTATCAGGAATCCCTCGCATGGGATCTCAAGGCCGCCGAAGAGGGATATCCTCCCGGTATGCTCAACGCGGCGATCTGTTACGAAGAAGGATACGGCGTCGACGCGGATCCGGCACAGGCCTTTGCGCTGTACAAAAAGTGCGCGGAAGCAGACCTCCTTAAAGTTTCCTCCGAGTACAGGGATAATGCGAAAGAATCGAGGGACCTGGGTATGTACAATCTCGCGAGATGCTATGTCACGAGGACAGGGACAGAGCAGGACGTGAACAAAGCTTTCGAATGGATGAAAAAGCTCGCTGAAACGGGCAATTCTTTTGGCATGTACAACCTCGGTCTCATGTATCAGAGCGGATTCGGAACAGAGGAGGATCCGGAACTTGCCTATTACTGGTATCGAAGAGCGGCGGAAACCGGTGATGCCGACGGCGCCTACATGACCGGCTGGTGTTTGGAGAATCAGTACGGCGTCACGAACCCGGCAGCAGAGTGGTATAAGAAAGCCGCCGAAAGCGGAAACGAGCAGGCTGCCGAAGCGCTTAAGCTGCTTGAAACAAAAAACTGATATGCGAAAGTAAGGCCGGCTATACAGCCGGCCTTTTTTTTGCTTTTTTATTTACTGAGTCTTCCGGTTTTTCTTGCAGCGTAGTCAGGTTTTCTGTTTTTGATCTCCTCGAACAGTTCACAGTAATTCTTGTATCGGATCCTGCTGATCTTTCCCTGTTCGAGGGCCTGTCTTACCGCGCATCCGGGTTCCTTGACGTGAACGCATCCGTCGAAGCGGCATTTCCCTTCGTATTCATCGAATTCAGGATAATAGTGGCGAAGTTCCTCCGCCTCAAGGTCCATCAGGTACAGGGAAGTAAAGCCGGGCGTATCGACAAGGTAGGTCTCTTCGCCTCCCGCAAGGAGTTCCACATGTCTCGTCGTATTCTTTCCCCTGCTGATCTTCCGGCTCAGTTCACCCGTCTGCATACGCGCGCCGGGACAGATCGTATTGATCAGCGTCGATTTTCCGACGCCGCTCGGTCCGGCCAGCACCGTGGTCTTTCCGGCGAGGATCGCCCTGAGTTCTCCCAGCGTTTCCGGTGCGAGGACGCTCACAAAGAGCACTCTGCAGCCGCAGGCCTCGTACGTTTCGCGCAGTTCCCGGATCTCCTCCTTTGTTGCGAGATCCTGTTTGTTAAAACACAGGATCGCCGGAAGATCCTTCTGACTCATTGAAATGAGGAACCGGTCCAGCATGTTGTAACTGGGCGCGGGGTGCGTGATCGCAAAGATCAGGAGTGCCTGGTCCGCATTCGCGACATTGGGTCTTATGAGTTCGTTCCTGCGGGGAAGGAGCCTTACCACGTTGCCTTCCATCGGCACGCTCACCGTATCCGTCACTTCGATCTCCACGTCATCCCCCACAAGCGGTTTGACGCCGAGCGCCCTGAAGACGCCCCTGGCCCTGCAGCGGTAGATATTCTCCCCGGTGTGCACCTCATAGAATCCGGCGATGCTCTTGATGATCTTTCCCTTCAGCATTGATACCCTTTGTCAACCATGCGTTTTTTATTAATACGTTCTGTATATAATACGTTCTGTATATAATACGTTCTGTATATAAATACGTTCTGTTTCTCAGCTCTCTGGCATAAAAGTCAGCTGCCTTGTGATCGTTCGCTCTTCCGTTCTCTCGATCTTTTTGGTCACTGTCTTTTTGCCGCTTCCGCCGCTTCCTTCCGTTCCTTCTCCGGAGGCTGTCTCAGTACTGCCTTCATCGCTGGCATCCGTGGGCACTTCCTGCTGCGTCAGACCGGTATCCTCCACTTCCTCCTCGTAGTACTCGACAACCGTGACTTCATACGTCATCGTGAGTGTTCCATATTCCGAGGTGATCCCCGTACATCCCATTCTGTAAGGGAATGCCGAAGTTGTTGTATCAAGGAGCTTTTGTTCGTCCTCCGTCACAATGGTCAAATGGACGGACGTCCCCGACTTATAGTCGGGATCCTCGCTGTAGGTCGGTGCGGAGATATCGGCGGAGTAGCTGTATGTCTGCTGTCCCGCGATATCAAAGTTGACGGCTGTGCCTTCGTCTACGATATCACCTTCCTTGACGCTCTGGTTAATGACCAGTCCTCTGTTGTCCGGATCGGAATCGATGATCGTTCTGACATTTCCTGTCCGAAGGCCGAAAGCGTTCAGCGTATTGCGCGCTTCCTGCTCGGTCATGCCGAGAATCTTCGGCATCTCTACTTTACCGGTGAGATCAGGACCTTTGCTGACTTCGATCGTCACATAGGAACCTTCCTCCACCTGGACGTCGCCTTCCGGATCCTGGCTGATCACGTAGCCCCACTCGACTTCCTCGCTGTTGGACTCCGTAATATTGACATTAAAACCTGTCTCCGTCAGGAGTTCGATCGCTTCCTCTTTGGGAAGGCCGACCACAGACGGGATCCGCGTGCCGCTGTTACCGCATACCGTGAGGACGACAGTGCTCCCCACCGGGATCTTCGTCCCCTCCTCGATGCTCGAGCGCATGACAACACCGACCGTGAACTTATCCGATTCTTCATAGGTCAGTTCCGGGATCAGCCCCTGTTTGACAAGCGCCGATCTCGCCGCTGCTGCGTCAAGTCCTATGACGCCCGGCATGACGACCGTTTCCTCTACCGCCGCAGTCTGGGAAGCGCCGCCTCTTCCGAGATGGAAAATGCCTGCCCTGACGCTGATGATCAGCGCGATCATCAGGCCGATGATCATGACAGCCACCACAGTGAGGACCCTGGCGATCCTGTCCATGGAATTTTCCCGCTCTTCCTCGTATTCTTCCTCGTCTAAAAAGTCATCTTCCCTGTTGTGCCGTCTGCCGGAACCTGCGGGTCTGTGTACTTTGGTATCACCATCTTCGTCTCTGTTTTCATCAGGGTCTTCCGCGGGCTGTTCTTCCGCTGTCATGGCAGCCGTCTTCTTGCGCGTGCTCTCCTTGATCAGCTGCTTCTCCTCTTCGGTCAGCATCTTTGTGTGGCCCATGTCATTTGTGTCGAACCGCTTGACAAAGTCTCCATCCGGATCGCTGATCGCCTTTTTGAGGTCAGCCGCGAGCTCCTGCATATTCTGGTAGCGCCTGTCAGGGCTCTTCTCGCAGCACTTGAGGACGATCTGGTCCACGCTGTAGGGAACATCCGGATTGATCTTCCTCGGAGAGGGCATTGCTTCCTGAATGTGCTTGATCGCGATCGCGACTGTCGAGTCCCCGTCAAAGGGCACTTCTCCGGTGAGCATTTCAAAGAGCGTCACGCCGAGAGAATAGACATCGCTCTTCTCGTCGCTGAAGCCGCCTCTCGCCTGCTCGGGCGAGGTATAATGAACGGATCCCATGACATTCGAAGTAATGGTATCGCTGGTGGCTGCCTTGGCAATGCCGAAATCAGTGACCTTTACCTTTCCTTCACGGGAAATAATGATATTCTGGGGCTTGATATCCCTGTGGATAATGTGGTTTCTGTGCGCCGCTTCAAGGCCCATCGAGACCTGGAGGGCGATCGTAACCGCTTCTTTATATCCGATGCAGCCTCTCTTCGCGATATAGCTCTTGAGAGTAATGCCGTCCACGAGCTCCATCACGATATAGTAGATTCCCTTCTCCTCGCCGACGTCATAGACATTGACGATGTTGGGGTGCATCAGGCCGGCCGCAGCCTGTGCTTCGACACGGAATTTGGAGACGAAATTCGCGTTCTCCGAGAATTCCTGCTTGAGTACCTTTACCGCTACAAAGCGGTTCAGTGTATGATCTTTGGATTTATAGACATCTGCCATACCGCCGGTTCCGACCTTCTCAAGGATCTCATAGCGGTCTGCGATCAACATGCCGATCTTAATCATTTTTTTCCTCCACTTCCCGGAAAAAATGCCTTTCCCATACGATGCCTTCCTTTATAGGAAGGGTTCACAGGGAGGGATCTATCCCGTTCAAAACCCGGGAAGTGTCTACAAGTATAACAGAAATATTGTCACTGCCGCCTGCCTCGTTGGCGCGTTTTACGAGATCAGTGGCCTTTTCTTCAAGGGTGAGGTCCTTCGCGAGGATCTTCGCGATCTCCTCGTCCTCGATCATGGTTGTAAGACCATCCGAACAGATAAGGACCAGCCCGCATTCATCGAGCGGAACCCTGAAAAAGTCCACACGGACCCTGTCCTCCACACCGACTGCCCTCGTGATCACATTTCTCTCGGGATGGACCCTGGCTTGCTTTCTGCTGAGCGTCCCGGCCATGACCATCTCTTCCACAAGGGAATGGTCCACAGTGATCTGCTTAAGATCTTCTTTATAGACGTAGAGCCTGCTGTCACCGATATTAAAAACAAGAAGGGAATCCCCGCAAACTGTGCACCCGACCAGCGTGGTGCCCATTCCGTAGTACTCCCTGTGTCTCGCCGCCATCATACGGATCCTTGTGTTTGCGACCTTGCAGGCATCCCTAAGGAGCGCTTCCGGGTCTTCCTCTTCAACCTGCGCCACGTAATCCACGACAGTCTCCGCCGTATATTTTGATGCGAGTTCACCGGCCTGATGACCGCCCATGCCGTCCGCCACAAGATACAGACATGACAAAGACCCCAGCGGAAGATCGCTGGAGAATATGAAGTCCTGATTCATCTCTCTTCGACGGCCGATATCGGTAATGGAAAATGACTGGGGCATATCTACACCTCTAACTGAACGCCGCCTTCGTGCCCGCTGCCCTCCAGATGTCTGTGCCGCAGCTGCCCGCAGGCGCCGTCGATATCTCTGCCTAATACTCTCCTAATACTAACATTTATACCGCGTTTTTCAAGTTTTTTCTTAAACGCGAGGACCCCCGCTTCCTGTGTCTGCCGGTATCCGCGCTCCTTTACGGGATTGACCGGGATCAGGTTTATATGGGCTCCCAAAGGCTTTGCGAGATCCGCCAGCATCTGCGCATCCTGCGCCGAATCATTGACGTCCCGGATCAGGCTGTACTCAAATGTTACCTGCCTGCCCGTCCTGTCAAAATAGTACCGGCCCGCTTCCATCAGTTCCGCGATCGTGTACTGATAAGCGATAGGCATGATCTCTCTTCTCTTCTCGTCCGTTACCGCATGCAGGGAAAGGGCGAGCGTGATGGAAAGCCTCTCATTTGCCAGGTCATAGATCCTGGGTACGATCCCGCAGGTGGAGACCGTCACATTTCGCTGACTGATGTTCAGACCGTTCTCATCCGTCAGAAGGCGGAGGAACCTGACAAGATGATCGTAGTTGTCAAGCGGCTCGCCGGTCCCCATGACTACAACGTGGGAGATCCGCTCACCTGTGACGCGCCGGATCTCGTAGATCTGCTCGAGCATCTCGGAAGGCGTCAGGGAACGGAAAAGCCCGTCCAGCGTAGAGGCACAGAACTTGCAGCCCATGCGGCATCCCACCTGGGAGGAGATGCAGACACTGTTTCCGAACTTATAGCGCATAAAAACGCTCTCCACAAGGGAATCGTCCCGCATCGCGAACAGGTATTTCTGCGTCCCGTCGATCTTCGAGATCTGGCGGTCGATCACCCTTACCGTCGTCAGAGGGTACTCACGGGACAGCTGCTCCGCCATTTTGTTCGGGATGTTCGTCATCTCGCTGTACTCTCTGGCGAGGCTGACATGCATCCACCTGTAGAGCTGCTTCGCCCTGAACGCGGGGAAGCCGTTCTCTTTCATGACGTCTGTCAGTTCCTCTAGTGTCATGGATTTGAGATCACGTGATTCAGTTGTTGTAAAGCGGGCTTTCGCTGCTTCGTCACGGTATTCGCCTTCCGTGTTCGTCTTTCTGTTTTCCTGCATGACGGGGGCTCCTCAACCCCTTTTCTTTACAAATCTTGATATAAAAAAGCCGTCGGTGCCGTGCACATGGGGCAGCATCTGCAGGCAGTTCCCTTCGATTCCGGGGATGCCTTCCGGCAGATACGGTGCCAGCGGATCCGGAACAAGCCCGAGGCTGTTTTCGATGAATTCTGCCATCTCCTCGTTCTCTCCTCTGTGGATCGTGCAGGTGCTGTAGATCAGCGTGCCGCCCTCTTTCAGATACGGGACGGCATTTTCCAGGATCATTTTCTGAAGCGGGACCAGTTCCGATAGCTGCTTTTCCGAGACGTGGTATTTAATATCTCTTTTGCGCCCGATCACGCCAAGACCCGAACAGGGGAGATCGCATAAAAGCACATCCGCCGTGCCCGTTTCCGCCTCAGGAACCGGCATGAGCGCATCTCTCTGCGCGGCTGTAACATTGGTCAGGTGCATCCTGCGCACGTTTTTCCGGATCAGTTCAACTTTTCCTTTCGAAAGATCGAAGGCATGGACCGCACCGGACCCCTGCGTATCCCGCGGCGCATCGTCCGGCTCCGCGGCGCGTGCTGCCTCCCCGAGAGCCAGCAGCTTCGACGCGCAGTGCATCGATTTTCCGCCGGGCGCCGCGCATACGTCTATGACACACTCGCCGCCCTTTAGTCCCGCCGCTTCCGCCACCATCATGGAGCTCTCGTCCTGAACAGTCCAGAGTCCCTCCCTATAGCCAGGAAGCTTTGAAATGCTGTCCGTACCTGTCAGTTCATAGCAGTAGGAAAGATAATGGCCCTTCCGGACACTGACGCCGGACGCCGCCATCTGTGAAAGGATGTTCTCTCTCTGCTCCTTTGTACACCGGTCGTCGAACCGGATCGAAACGGGGCGGATCTCAAGGAGAGACGCAAGCAGCTTCTCTGTCTCTTCAGGCGGGAACTGCCTGTTCCACATGCGGATGATCCACTCCGGCATGGAGTATTTGCGGTCTGCCGGAACAGACGCGCCAATCAGGGTCCCCTTCTCTCTCACCACATTCCGGAGCACTCCGTTGACAAATCCGGCAGCTTCTTTTTTTCCATAGCTTTTGGTCAGATTGACCGCCTCGTTGCAGGCCGCCGAATCGGGAACGGCATCCATATACAGGATCTGGAAGATCCCCATCCGGAGGATGTCGCGCACCACAGGCCGGATCCGGGCGCCTTTCATCGTGAACTTGCGGATCACGTCATCGATCTCGATCCTGCGCTCGATGACGCCTTCCGTCAGTCTTTTGACAAAAGCGCGCTGCTGCCGGTCCATTCCCTCGCGCTCGCAGCGGTCCAGGACCTCTTTCACCACGATATGGCTGTACGCGCCGCTCTCCCGGATCCTTGAGAGGATCTCAAGGGCAGCTTCTCTCTCGCCTGTTTTTCCCAAAGTATTCTCCTGTTATGGACGGATACACGCCATGCGGTCCCGTCCTGCAAAGCCAAACGCTTTCTCATCTGCGCGGGCAGAATCTCCTGACACGCCGGTTCGGCATTCATCACCCGCTTATCTCTCCTTCGTCAGCAGCTGTCCGGGTTCTATCCTGGCGCCGAGAAGGAAAGCCTGTGCGCTCATGCGCTTTTTGCCTTCGTACTGCACTTCCGTGAGCGCCAGAACGCCTTCGCCGCACTTCACATAGATCGCTTTCTTATCCGTGCCGGTCACTGTTCCCGGGACCGCTTCACAAGCCGATTCATCAGACGCGCCGGACGCGGCGTTGTCCCCGGCCTGGGCGCCCCAGATCTTGAGCATCTTTCCGTTCATGAATGTGTAGGCGCCCGGCCAGCTGTTCAGGCCCCGGACCAGCCGTTCGATCTGCACGGCGGGCATCGTCCAGTCAATATTGCCCATCTCTTTTTTGAGCATCGGCGCATAGCAGGAAGCTTCGTCGTCCTGTTTGACCGGAGTGATCGCCCCCTGTTCGATCATAGGCAGCGCCTTCACCAAAAGGTCTCCGCCGAGCTTCGCCATCTTGCCGTACAGACTCTCTCCCGTCTCGTCCGCTGCGAGCGGGATCTCTTCCTGCAGCAGGATATCGCCTGTATCAAGCCCCGCATCCATCTGCATGATCGTGACGCCGCTCTTCTCTTCGCCATTGATTACCGCCCACTGGATCGGCGCGGCGCCTCTGTACTTAGGAAGAAGGGAAGCGTGGACATTGACACAGCCGTAGCGGGGCAGGTCAAGGATCTCTTTGCTGAGGATCTGTCCGAACGCAGCGACCACGATCAGATCAGGCGCTTCTTCACGAAGACGTTCCACTGCCTCGGGCCTTTTTACGCGCTCAGGCGAAAAAACGGAGATTCCCCAGCGGTCGGCGCACTCATGCACCGGCGTCTTGATGACGCCCCTGCCCCTGCCTTTCGGCCTGTCGGGCTGCGTTACGGCAAGAGTCACCTCACAGCCGCTTTTCATCATTGTTTCCAGGACTTCCGCCGCAAGATCCGGCGTTCCCATAAAGATGATCTTCAAAGTATCCTCCTTTGCTCTGCCGGTCACTCCGCTGCGTTCTCCGCTTCTAAGGACTCCTCCGCCTCTTTGGCATACATCTCGTCGATCTCCTCGTTCGTATAGAGCTTACCCTCCACGAGTTCCACATACATGTGACCGTCCAAATGGTCCAGTTCATGGCAGATCGCCCTTGCCAAAAGATCATCGCCTTCAATGACGATCTCTTCCATCTCCTCGTTCTGTGCTTTGGCAACGACATGCTGCGGTCTTGTGACCTGGCCGCTCTTGCCGGGCACGGAAAGGCACCCCTCCCATCCGGTCTGCTCGCCTTCTTCTTCGACGATCACAGGATTGATCAGTACCAGAGGCTGGTCCTGTTCCTCGCTGACATCGATGACGACGATCCTCTTGAGCATGCCGACCTGCGGCGCTGCCAGTCCGACGCCATTAGCCTCGTACATTGTCTCCTTCATATCCTCGATCAGCTGCCTGAGCTTGGGAGTCATTTCCTTCACTTCCTTGGCTCTCTTTCCAAGGACCGGATCGCCGAGTTCTCTGATGGTTCTAATTGACATCTGCCTTTCCTGCCTTTCAAATTATTCGCTTTCTAAGTATTCGCTTTCTGAATATTAACTTTCTGAATATTAACTTTCTGATCATTCGCCTTCAGAAGACCGGCTTTTACGATCCGCTTCTATCGGCCATTGAGCATCGCTCACCGCATCGGCTGTCAGAACGGACTTACCGGGTCAAAGTCAAACTGCATAAGGATCTGCGGATCCTTTCCGATCCTGATCAGATAGGCGTAGAACGCCTCCGCGCGGTCTTTACATCTCACCAGTTTATCATATTTTTCATCCTTGACATAGATGACATATCTGTATTGGTCGCGGATCTTCGAGAGCGAAGCCTTTGCGGGACCGATCACCAGCGCTTCCGGATCATCGCGAGTGAACAGTTCCCGGATCCTCCCCGCAAAGCTTTCCGCCTTGTCCTCGTCCGGCGACTGGATCTGCACGCAGAGCATATGCGCCGCCGGCGGATACAGAAGGAGCGAGCGGTATTTCATCTCTTCTTTATAGAATCCCTCGAAGTCCTGTCCCGAGGCATACTGTACCGCGTAGTTCTCAGGCTGATAGGTCTGGATCACGACCGATCCCGGCGCCTCTCCGCGTCCCGCGCGGCCTGCTGCCTGCGTAAGGAGCTGGAATGTACGCTCCGATGCCCTGTAATCGCCGGCATAGAGCGAGAGGTCCGCAAGAAGGATCCCGACCAGCGTCACGCCGGGAAAATCATGCCCTTTTACGATCATCTGCGTACCCACCAGGATATCCGCTTCACGGTTGGCAAAAGAAGAAAGGATCCTGTCGTAGCTCCCCTTCTTCGACGTCGTGTCAGCGTCAAGGCGCAGGACGCGCGCGCCCGGATACCTCATCTTCAGATGTTCCTCGATCTGCTCCGTTCCCGCCCGCATCGCGGAAACATAGGGCGACCCGCACTCTGGGCATTCCCTGACGTTCGGCTGCTCATAGCCGCAGTAGTGGCAGACAAGCCTCCCGTTCTTGTGAAGCGACAGCGATACCTCGCAGTGCGGACACTTGATCACCGATCCGCAGGACCTGCAGGAGACAAATCCCGCTACCCCGCGGCGGTTCAAGAACAGGATCGACTGCTCCCCCTTCGTCAGGCGGTCCGAAAGGAGAAGCTGCAGCCTCTCCGAGAGGATCGACCTGTTTCCGTTTCTGAGCTCCTGCCGCAGATCCGCGATCTCCACTTCCGGCAGTGTTCCGCCCGTAAGACGCTCTGAGAGCTTATACAGACGATACTCTCCCCTGAGCGCGCGGTCATAGGATTCCAGCGAAGGGGTCGCGCTCCCGAGCACGACACAGGCCTTCTTCATCCTCGCAAGTTCGATCGCAGTCTCCCGCGTGTGGTATTTTGGCATGGATTCGTTCTTATAGCTGCCCTCGTGCTCCTCGTCGATCACAATGACGCCAAGATCCGCAAAAGGCGTGAACAGCGCGCTCCTGGGGCCGATGATCACATCGATCTCCCCCCGCCTTGCCCGCTCCCACTGGTCCGCCTTCTCGCTGTCGGACAGGGAGGAATTCATCACGGACACTCTCTCGCCAAAATACCGGTAAAACCGGAGGAGCGTCTGATAGGTGAGGGCGATCTCAGGGATCAGCATGATCGCTTTTTTGCCGCGCTCGCAGATGCCGCGGATGATCGAAATGTAGACCTCGGTCTTGCCGCTTCCGGTGATCCCGTGGATCAGGCTTACAGAAGGCTGTCCCGCGTCGTAATCCTTAAGGACGCCGTCGACGATCGCTTTCTGGGCTCTGCTGAGCTCTTTTTCCTCCGCCGCCTCTTTATCGAATGTCACCGGGTTACGGAGCGAAGTTTCCTCCACGACTTCGATCACGCCGGCTGCCGCCATCGCCCGGATCACAGGCGCAGTGATATGGAGCTTTTCCGTGACAAGGCTGTAGGGCTGCCGCGGGACTTCCATCAGTTCGCGAAGAAGCCTCTCCCTCGCCACCTGGTGCTTGCGCACGTAGACCGCGAGCTGATCCTCTGCCTCTTCCCAGCCAAGTCTCAGCTCGATCTCCCTGGTTTTTACAGGCTTTCCGGGTTTTCGGGAAGCCAGAACTGTCTTTAGCGCCGCTGCCATGGTGGATCCATACTGTCTCTTCATCCACGCGGCGAGGGCGATCGCGACCGCGCCATCCGCATCCTCGCTGTAGCCGCTGTCGTTCACAGGCAGTTCCGCGATCTCTTTGACTTTCTCAGGCGGTAATGCGCACTCATCCGTGAGCGCGATAACATAGCCCTTGCGCATCACGTTTCCATTGCCAAAGGGAACAAGAACAAGGCTCCCGGTCTGCAGTGTTTTCTGCATCCTTTCGGGAACCTTGTAAGTAAACGGTCTGTCCAGTTTGTTATAGGCGATGTCGATAATGACCTCTGCGTATCTGCCTGTTTCGTAACTGCTCAATTTTCCTCCAGAATCTCCCTGATCAGCACGCGCTCATCCATCGGATACCGCTGTCCCTTGATCTCCTGGTAGTCCTCATGCCCTTTTCCGGCGAGGACGATGATATCTCCGGGCTCTCCGTTTTTGATCGCGTAACGGATGGCTTCCTTTCTGTCGGGGATCGTCACATATTTTCCATCCGTCTTGGAAATGCCTGTCACGATATCCCCGATGATCGCCATGGGTTCCTCGTCCCTGGGGTTATCAGAGGTGATAATGCTCAACTCCGCGAGCTTTCCGCTCACCTCTCCCATCTCATAGCGGCGGAGTTTCGAGCGGTTGCCGCCGCAGCCGAACAGGCATACCAGCCTGTTGGGCTCATACTCGCGCAGTGTGGAGAGAAGGCTCTCAAGCGCCATCGCGTTGTGCGCATAGTCGATCATCAGCGTGAAATCGTCGCTGACTTTCACCATTTCGATGCGTCCGCGCACGTGAATGCTGCTCAGCGCCTTCTGTATTTTGTCAGGCGTCACACCAAAATGCCTGCAGACGGCGATCGCGCAGAGCGCGTTATATACGCTGAATCGTCCGGGCGTGGGAACTTCCGCGTGAAAATCCATGAGTCCCTTCACATCGAAGGCGACGCCCAGTTCGCCGGGGTTCTTCAGCAGCACCAGGTTCTCCGCGTGCAGGTCCGCGTCGTCCTCGATCCCGTACGTCTCAACGCTGCAGGTATGCCCGTCCATGACCTTCCTGTAATACGGGTCGTCCGCGTTAAAGATGCCGACTTTGCACTGCCTGAACAGAAGGCTCTTGCACTGCAGGTAATCGTCGAAGCTCTTATGCTCGTTGGGACCTATGTGGTCGGGCGAGAGATTTGTAAAAATACCGAGGTCGAACAAAAATCCCTGTGTCCTGTGCAGCATCAGCGCCTGGGAGGAGACCTCCATGACCACTGCCTGCATCCCGGCGTCCGCCATGTCACGGAACGTCTTCTGAAGGAGCGTGGATTCCGGCGTCGTATTGTGGGCGGGGATCCTGACATCTCCGTACATGACTTCGATGGTCCCGATAAGACCTGTCTTTATGCCGGACGCCTCAAGGATCTTTTTGACCATATAGGTGGTCGTTGTCTTTCCCTTGGTCCCCGTCACGCCGATGATCTTCATCTCCGTCGCGGGATCTTTGTAGTAAGCCGCCGCGATATAGGCCATCGCATAGCGGGTATCCTGTACGCGGATGATGACAGGCTCGCTGACCGGCGTTTTCCCGGCAAGATCCGACAGATCCAGGTCCTGCTGCACCACAAGCGCAGCCGCACCGTCAAGGAGCGCCTGTCTTGCGAACTCATGGCCGTCCCTCACAGCGCCGACGATACAGAAGAAAAGGCAGTCCTTCGTGATCTTACGCGAATCGTTTACGATCCCGCTGATCTCGGTGCCGCGGAGAGCGCGCGCTTTGTCGGGGTCCGTGATCACTTCTCCTGCCAGCGTATTAAAATGATAGTCCAGTTTGCGGATCAGTTCTGCGATCTTCATCTTTATCTCCTACCTGTGAATTCTGTAATCCTTTACGATATACTGCATGTTTTCCCTTCCGTTCCAGGAATTGATCTCGGGATAGTACACCATATCTATTGTAACATTTCCGGCTCCCCTGAGAAGCCCCTCAAAAGCTCCCCGACCGGCTTCTTTTTCCAACTCTTCCTGAAAAACAGCCGCATCCTCGAACCGGATCAGTTCCATCCTAAAGCCCGTGTCATCGATCGCGGACAGCCGCATCACGTTCCGGTTCTTTCCAAGGACTCTTGCGGACAAGAGACGGATATTCCTCGTGACGAACAGCGGTTTGGGATTTCCGTTGCCGCAGGGTTCCAGTGTTTCCAGTTCTCTTGTGACCGCTGTCCCTATGAACCTTGGCGGCAGTTCCATGTCCACCCGGATCACTTCCTGAAGATCCTCCCCGGTCAAAACACAGCCCTCTTCCAGTCTCCTGACGAACTCCGGATAGTTTTCCTCCTTCATGGTGAGCCCTCCGGCCATTTTGTGTCCGCCATACCTCTCCAGGAGATCCCCGCATGCGTTCATCTGCTCGTACATGTCGTAGCTCTCGATCGAGCGGCCGGAACCTTTGAGGAAGCCGTTTCCCGTCTTTGTAAGGACAAAGACAGGTCTGTGCCTGCTCTCCTTGATCCTTCCCGCGATGATGCCGGTAAGGGATTCATGGCAGTCCTTAAGAAGCAGGACCAGCACTTTCCTGTCCGAGAGGTTCTTCTCTGCGATCAGTGCCTCCGCTTCTTCCACACCCTTCTGCGTCATGCTCTTTCGGCTGTCGTTGAGGTCCTTGAGTTCCTGGGCGCTGCGGAGCGCTTCCGAAAGATCCTCTTCCATAAAGAGCTGCAGCCCCCTCAGCGCGTTGTCCAGCCTGCCTGTCGCGTTCAGGCACGGGCCGAGCAGGAAGCCGGCGTGATAGCAGGTGAGGGGTGTATCCGTCAGTCCGCTCACGCGAAGGAGCGCGGTCAGGCCCGGGTTGATGGAAAGCGGGGCCTCTCTGAGGCCTTTCTTTACAAGGATCCGGTTCTCATCCCTTAGCGGCATGACATCGCAGACTGTTGCGAGAGCGGCGAAGGGAAGAAGATAACCTGCGAGCTCCCTGTATTTTGCACTCTCCCTGCCTCCCCAAAGGCGCTCCGCGAGGAGAAGGCTGAGTTTGTAAGCGACCGCCGCGCCGCAGATATCCGGAAACGGATAGGCCGTCGCGCCGGTGACGCTCTCCGGGATCTTCGGGTCCACCACCGCGTCCGCAGGCGGCAGATCGTATACCCTTGTGCCGTCTTCCATGAGATGAAAAGGCACTTCATGGTGATCTGTGACAATGACAGTCATTCCCAGTTCCTTTGCAGTCTGAAGGGGCTCTATAGCAGCGATGCCGTTATCGCATGTCATGATCGTATCGATCCCATCCTCGTGCGCCTCACGGACGATCCGCTCATTGATGCCGTAGCCGTCCCTCATGCGGTCGGGAAGCGTGCAGTCAGCCGCGCCGCCAAAACTCCTGAGCGAATACCACAGGATATAGGACCCGCAGATGCCGTCCACATCGTAGTCCCCGATAATGCGGATACGCTTATTCTCCCTGATCTTTTGTTCCAGAAGGTCTGCTGTCTTCTCCGCATCCGGAAGAAGGCGCGGATCGTGGAGATCGTCGAGCGTTCCCTTAAGAAACCGCTCCGTCTCCTCCTCCCCGAGGACATCCCTGTTCCTGATCAGGCGCGCGAGGATCGGCGAGATCCCGCAGTGTGCCGCTATTTTGTTAAAGTCCGCTTTCTTGGCAGATACGATCCACTTTTTATTTGCCAATCTTTCTGTCCTCCGTAAGTGATCCGCGCGCCGCATGAATAATCAAGAAGGGAACGGACACAGGGCCCGTTCCCTCGGATGACGACGGTTATGATCAGACGGTGATCTTGGATTTGTTCTTTTCTTCGATCTCCTTCTGTCTCTGAAGTTTTCTCTCCTTCTTGGAAAGGTTCGAATTATTGCTCTTCTTCTTAGGAGTGGGCGCAGCAGCGCTTCCGCCGCTTGCAGCAGGTGCGGTATCCTGCTTGGAAGCGATCTTTGTGCGCAGCAGATGCCACAGGGGGCCTGCGATGCATACAGAAGACCAGCAGCCTGCCACGATACCGACCATCAGAGGCAGCGCGAACTCCTTAATGGAAGCCACACCGAAGATATACAGCGTGAGGACCATGAAGAAAGTCGTCAGGGAAGTAAAGATACTTCTCGAAAGTGTCTGGCTGACGCTGGTGTTAACAACGTCTTCCAGGCTCTGTCCGGATTTTCTGCTCTGCAGGTTCTCGCGGACACGGTCGAACACGACGATGGTCGCGTTGATGGAATAACCTACGATCGTCAGCATGCAGGCGATGAACGTGCTGCCGACACTGATCCTGATCACCGCGTAAGCGGCAAGGACGATGAGGCAGTCGTGCGCAAGGCAGATGACGGAGGAAGCGCCGAAACGCGCATCCTTAAACCGGAACCAGATATAGATCAGCATCAGCACAAGAGCCACGATGACTGCGTTGACTGCTGCCGACTTCATCTCAGCGCTGATCGTAGAACTGATCGTCTCGGAGGTAATGCTGTCTTTGTCAACTCCGAACGTGTCCTCCAGGGCGACTGCGAGCGCGGTACTCTTTTCCACGTCGAGCTCCTGCGTCTTGAAGATCACTTCGCTGCTGGCTGCGACCTTCTGCACCTGGGGGTTGGTATCGCCGGTCGCTTCCACGATGACGGGAACGACCTTCTCATTGATCTCCTCCAGAGACATGTCCTCAGCAAATGTTACGTTCGTGGAGGTACCGCCCACAAAGTCAAGGCTGTAATTGAGAGCGCCCTTTCCTCCGGAAGCGTTCATGCCCATTCCGACAAAGCCGACTACGATCAGAGCCGCAGAGATCGCGAATACGATCATCCTCTTCTGCACGAAGTTAATGATCTTAACTTCTCTTCCCTTGCCGTAGAGTTTCTCGTCCTGCGCGCCGAGCGCGTAGAAGATGTTCATCAGAAGCCTGGTCACGAACAGGGCCGTGAACATGGACACGATGATACCGATCGCCAGTGTATAAGCGAATCCCTTGATCGAGCCGGATCCGAGGAATGCCAGAACGGCTGCAGCGATCAGCGTCGTCACGTTGCCGTCGATGATCGCGGAGAGCGCCTTGTCATAGCCGCTCTTCATGGCGAGCTTCACGTTCTTGCCTGCCGCCAGCTCTTCACGGATACGTGCGAAGATGATGACGTTCGCATCGACCGCCATACCGATGGACAGCAGGATACCTGCGATACCGGGCAGTGTCAGAGTCACGTCAAACGCGTTCAGAACGATCGTGACGATCAGGATATAGATGCAAAGCGCGATGGCAGCACACAGGCCGGGCAGCCAGTAAACTGCGATCATAAGGATGCAGACCAGCGCAAAACCGATGATACCGGCAGTCTTGCTGGTACGGATCGCATCCTGGCCGAGCTGAGCGCCAACGATCTGAGAACGGAGTCTCTGAAGTTCGACCTTCAGACCACCGATACGGATGTTGGAAGCAAGGCTCTCCGCCTCTTCGATCGTGTTTTCGCCGGTGATGATCGCACGGCCGTCAGTGATCGCCGCCTGTACTCTGGGAACGCTGATGAACCTTCCATCATAGTAGATACCGATGGTCTCACCCGCCGCGTATGCCTTGGTCGTCGCGTCCGCAAAGGCTTTCTTTCCATCATCTGTAAAGGTCAGGGAGACAACGATCTCCTGGTTATTCATGTTGTCGGTCTGGTAACCGGCCTTCGCCTCCAGAACGTCGGTACCCTGCAGGATCGCGTCGCCGTCAGCAATGATCTGCTTGAGGTCCTTGGTCAAAACATAGCCGTAATTGCCGTTCTCGTCCTGGCCATACTCATAGTTCTGGTTTCCTTCTTCATCTGTCTGTCTGATAAAATACAGAGAGCCGGGCTGTCCCAGTTCATTAAGGATCTTGTTGGTCTCCTCAACGCCGGAGATGCCGGGGATCTCGATATTGATCCTGTCAGAACCTTCCGTGTAGACCTGTGCCTCGGTGCTGTACTGGTCGACACGCTGCTGAAGCTTATAGACGGTGTCTGCCATATCTTCCGCCGTAGGCGCGGTTTCACCCACTGCTTCGTACGTAATGCTGGCGCCGCCTGCCAGATCCAGGCCCAGCTTGATGTTCTTGTAAGATCCCCTGTGACCGCCGCCAAGTCCGACCAGTGCGGTAAAAGCCATAAGGCCTGTGATGATCACTGTGAGGACCAGAGCGACGATTGCTCTCGATTTTTTCATCCTGCATTCTCCTTCTAACAATTCCTGGCTGTGTTTCGTCCTAAAAAAGGCTACAACCTTTGAAATTATAGCACAAATTCTAAATAAGGCAACAATTTTCTGAATGAGATTGTAATTGCCTTGCCGTAAAGACCGTCTGGTTGCCCTTCGGAGCTCCGCGCTACTTCGAGACCTAAAGTCGCTCCTTCGGGCACCAGACGGTCTTTTTGCAAGGCATCCAAAAAAATAGCGTTCATTGACCATTCTAAAAAATGCTGATACGATAAAAATCGATCAAAAAAAGCGCAGGAGAATCCAAATTGAGCGATAAGCGTGAGCACACAACTGAATATTCCGGGGAGAATTCCGGGGAGCTGAGGATCCTGATCGCCAGGGCAGGGGATCTGCCTCATTCAGAAAATGAAGAATGCGAGGCATCGGCCACCCGCTCCAAGGCCAAAACGGAGTCGGCTCTCTCACAAAAGCTCACTGCGGCGGCTCTCGGGATCTATCTCGGACGCGTACCGTCAGAGGAGGAACTTGCCGGCGAATTGCGGACGCCCGGCAGAAAGCCCTGTTTTCCGGCGTATCCGGATTTCTGCTATAATATCTCCCACTCCGCCGGTGTTGCCGTGTGCGCAGTATCGGACCATCCGGTCGGGATCGACCTGCAGATGATCCCGGAGAATCCCCGTAATGCTATGCGGATCGCGAAGCGCTTTTTCTCCGGCGAGGAACAGGATGCCCTGTCAGCACTTAGCGACCGCGGCGAACAGGAAGCACTCTGCTGTCTCTTCTGCCGGTATTGGACCGCAAGGGAGAGCTATATCAAACTGACCGGAAAGGGTCTTACGGAGTCTTTCTCCTCTTACCGTCCGGATCTGGAAGCCGGTGTGATCCGCGTTCCGGGACCGGGGTCAAGCACAGACAGCTCCCCTGCCGCATACCTCACAGAGTGCCCCGCTCCGGCAGGCTTTTGCCTCACCGTGTGCAGCGATGTTCCGCTGCCTCCCTGTTCCGCTCAAAATGCCCCGCTGTGACTGACATTTGTCTTTCACCGCGAGGCATTTTTTATTCACTATTTACTTTGCAGATCCCGTGATCATTCCTCCGAAGCAGTGATCGCAAGGCACAGCTCCTCAAGCTGCTTCTTATCTACGACATTCGGCGCGTCGCTCATAAGGTCCACGGCGTCCTTATTCTTGGGGAACGCCATGACGTCGCGGATGCTCTCCGCGCCGGTCATCAGCATCGCGAATCTGTCAATTCCGTAAGCCAGGCCCGCATGCGGAGGAACACCGTACTTGAACGCTGTCAGAAGGAAGCCGAATTTCTCCTGCGCTTCTTCAGGCTTAAGGCCGATCACTTCGAACATCTTCTCCTGGATATCGTTCTGGTGGATTCTAACGCTCCCTCCGCCCAGCTCAACGCCGTTGAGCACGATATCGTACGCTTTCGCGCGCACCGCGCCCGGATCGGAATCGATGAGGTGCCAGTCCTCATCCATCGGCATTGTGAAGGGATGGTGCATCGCGACGAATCTCTCCTCTTCCTCGCTCCACTCAAGCAGCGGGAATTCGACGACCCACAGGAAGTCGAAGCGGTTGTGGTCAATGAGTCCCAGTTCCTCGCCGAGTTTGAGGCGGAGTGCTCCCAGGACGTTCCAGACGATCTTGTTCTGATCCGCAGCAATGAGGAGGAGGTCGCCCTTCTCACCCTGCATTCTCTCGACGATCGCAGCGGTCTCTTCTTCCGTCATGAACTTGCCGAAAGAGCTCTTTACACTGCCGTCATCCTTAAGCTGGATGTAAGGAAGACCCTTTGCGCCGTAACCCTTTGCGAATGTCACAAGCGCGTCGATCTTCTTGCGCGCCATGCCGCCCTGTCCCTTGACGTTGATCCCCCGGACGGAGCTTCCGCTCTTATTCGCCGCATCGGAAAAGACCGAAAAGCCGCAGTCCTTCACGAGGTCGGAAACATCGGTGAGCTTCATGTCAAACCTGGTATCCGGCTTATCGGAACCGTAATTGTTCATGGCGTCGATCCATTTCATTCTCGGAAGCGGCAGGGTGACATCGATGCCAAAGGTCTTTTTTGCCACATACTGGATCAGGCGCTCGTTGACATCGATGACGTCATCCACGTCCACAAAGGACAGCTCCATGTCCGCCTGCGTGAACTCGGGCTGTCTGTCGGCGCGCAGGTCCTCGTCGCGGAAGCACTTCGCGATCTGGAAATAGCGGTCGAAGCCGGAGCACATGAGAAGCTGCTTGAACAGCTGGGGCGACTGCGGGAGCGCATAGAAATTGCCGGGGTGCACGCGGCTGGGCACAAGATAATCTCTTGCGCCTTCCGGCGTGGACTTGCACAGGATCGGGGTCTCGATCTCAAGAAATCCCTCGCCCGCCATGAACTCGCGCATATCCTGGATCATCCTGCTGCGCAGGATCAGCCTCTTTTGCATATCAGGCCTGCGCAGGTCAAGGCTTCTGTACTTGAGACGTAGCTCCTCCTTGGTATTGCTGTTCTCCACGATATGGAAAGGCGGCGTCTCGGCCTCGGAAAGGATCCTTGTATCCGTGACTCTGATCTCGATCGCGCCGGTTGGGATGTTCGGGTTTACTGCTTCTCTCCTGCACACCCTGCCCACTGCCGCGACGACGAATTCCGCGCGCATTCTCTCTGCTTTGGCAAAATTCAGAGGCCCGCACTCTGTCTCCTCATAGATCAGCTGCAGGATACCGCTCCTGTCGCGAAGATCCACAAATACCAGTCCGCCTTTATTTCTCTGTTTGGCGACCCATCCCATAACGGTGACGGTCTGCCCTACATTGGCTTCACTTAGCTCCGCGCACCTGCATGTGCGCTTTAATCCCAACATTGATTCAGCCATGATCGCTGTTCTCCTCCTACTATCTGTCAACGGATCGGGTCGCGGTAGAATTCCTCGAACTGTTCGTACCCTCTCTCTTCCATCTGCTGTTTCTGGAACTTCTTATTCTTAGCCATGCGCGCGATGAGCACCTGCGTGCCCTCCGCTCTCTCCTGCTGCGCCTTCCTGATCACTTCGCACAGGCGGTCCGAAGGCATGTTCTTCTCGATGAGATACGCTTTCTTGATCGGTCTGCCCGGGATCTTATAGCCCTGCTCCATAAGGATCAGGATGATCCTCTCGAAGCCGATGGAGAATCCGCAGGCAGGCACGTCTTTACCGGTGAACTTGCCGACCATGCCGTCGTAGCGTCCGCCTCCGCCGCAGCTGATACCGAGCTCGGGCATAGCGATCTCGAAGATCGTCCCCGTGTAATAGGACATGCCGCGCACGATCGTCGGATCAAATACGATCTGGAAATCTGCGCTCTTTGTTCCGTCGACGCTCTCCATCACCTCGCGCAGCTGCGGGATGACATCGGGCTCGATGAAGCCCTGTAGTTTCTCCTCGAGGTAGGCGAGCTTATCCGCAGCATCCTTCAGCCCTTCAAACAGCTCCACGTAGCGGTCCTTCATCTCCTCCGTAAATCCTTCTTCGAGGAGTTCCTTCGCCGCGCCGTCCAGCCCGATCTTATCCATCTTATCGAGGATGATAAAGACGTCCGTATATCTGTCGGCCGGGAATCCGCTGTAAGCCGCCATCGCTTTCAGGATCCTTCTCTCGTTGATCCTAATCTGAAAGCCCTTAAAGCCGAGGTTTCCGAGCGTCGTCGTCGTTGCGAGGATCAGTTCGATCTCCGCAAGGTTCGAGGGCTCGCCGATGATATCGATATCGCACTGCATGAACTGGCGGTATCTGCCCTTCTGGGGGCGGTCCGCTCTCCACACGTTGCCCATCTGCAGTGCCTTAAAAGGCATCGGCAGTTCGTTCTGGTGGTTGGCAAAATAGCGAACGAGCGGCACGGTAAGATCATAGCGGAGGCCGCCGTCCACGAGGTCCGCCTCGCTCTGCGCGCTTTCCAGCTTCAATTTCTCGCCTCTCTTTAAGATCTTGAAGATCAGCTTTTCGTTGTCTCCGCCCTGTTTGCTCGTCAGGTTCGCTATATTTTCCACACAGGGCGTCTCAATGGACTGGAATCCGAATTCCGCGTAAGTCTTCTTGATGACGGAGATGCAGTAATCGCGGATCTCCATCTCCGCGGGGAGGATATCTTTCATGCCTGTGACCGGTTTCTTGATCAGTGCCATGCCTTCGTTCCTTTCTGGGTACTCATCTGCTATTCAGCATCTTGTAATAATCAGCATCTAATGATTTTACATTTTTTCGACACTGAAATCAATAGGCATCAGATCCCCTTATAGTGACCCGCACCGATTTCAACGGCGAAGCCTTTGACCTGCAGGCTGACCATGCAGGACATGAATTCCTCCACGCTGATGCGGTGCCCCGTGATACTCTCCGCCCTTTCCAGAAGAAACCGTGACTCCATGATGTTTCCGCAGCCCAGAACGTCGAACAGCACTGCCTCAAGGCCTGACAGGGAGGCGCCCCGCAGGTTTCTCGCCTTCCTCTCCCGCTCCGAAAAGTCAGTGCCGCTTTCGGAGACGCCAAAAAAGTGCTCGATCACCGTGTCCGGCGAGCACGCGATCGCCGCCCCCTGTGAGATCAGGAGGTTGCAGCCGTCGCTGAGGGCGTCGCTGACCCTGCCCGGAAGCGCAAAGATCTCCCTTCCCTGCTCAAGGGCCGCATCGACTGTGATGACCGTGCCCGAACGCCTTCTGGCTTCAATGACGAGGACCGCGTCCGCCAGTCCGCTGATGAGCCGGTTCCTTCTTGGAAAAAGCTGGGTGCGCGGTTCCGCGCCCGGATGCGCCTCCGAGAGGATTCCTCCCTTTTCCCTCAGCATATAGTAAAGCTCTGTGTTTTCCGTGGGATAGATTACATCCACGCCGCATCCCAGCACTGCAAAAGAGAGACCGCCTGCCAAAACCGCCGATCGGCCCGCTATTCCGTCCACGCCTCTCGCCATGCCGCTGACAACGCTGATCCCCCGAAGCGCCAGCTTCTCCGCAAATATTCTCGCCTGCTCCCTTCCGTAACCGGAACAGTTTCTCGCTCCGATGACCGCCACCGACGGAAGGTCCTCCGGAGGTAGTTTTCCGATGTAGTACAAGCCGTAGGGACAGTCCGGGACGTCCCTTAGGCGCTCCGGAAAGAAATCGTCTTCCACAGAGACAAACGAGATCCCTCTCTCGTAAAGCCTTCGGACCTGTTCTTCCGGCCTCTCATTTTGGGCTTTTGCGATCAGCGCCGCCATCCTGGCAGCGTCTGACTTTCTTTTCATCGTTTCGCTAAGGCATAAGCGAATCTCCTCTTCCGTCAGCGAATAGATCTCCTCCGCACAGGATACTCTGTTTCTCAGCGCGCGGATGGTCTGACCTCCGACTCCCTCGATCCCCGTAAGCCAGCAGGCATAGGGATTTCCCATTCTTTTTTCCATAGCTGTCCCCCTTACTTTGAAAACCTTGCTGACATGTCCTTCTGTGCCACGATCCTGCGGTTTCTCGCGTACTCCCTGCCCGATGCGTTCTCCTCTTCCTCCCTGTTCTCCGCTACCCTAAATCCGATGGCAGTCATAAGATCTCTTTCGGCCAACAGCTCTCTTCCCTCGAGATCCGCGATCGTCCGGGCCATCTTCAGGACCTTGTGATACGCTCTGGCGCTCATTCCGAGCTGTTCATATACCATTCTCATCTTCGCGGCGAGCTGTGTGTCAAGCGGGCAGAAGCGCTCCACCGCATCCGCGTTCATGTCGGCGTTATAGCGGAAAGGCGTTCCCGCAAACCTGTATCTCTGTCTCTCCACTGCTTCGATCACGCGCGCCCGGACCGCATCGCTCCCCTCTTCCCCGCTTGCCTGTTGGAGTTCCTCTGCTTTCACACGGTCCACATGGATCCTGAAATCGATCCTGTCAATGAGCGGGCCTGAGATCCTCTTCTGGTAATTTCGCACCTGATACGGCGTACAGGTGCACTTGTTCATGTCGGGATAGTAGCCGCAGGGACACGGGTT